>JAGARQ010000061.1 GCA_017622175.1 Bacilli bacterium
GGTCTTACACCTAAAGAAATAAGTCCTACACCAGAATAAGAAAGTTTTGCAGACGCACCAGATACAACAGCATTATAAGCCATATTCGATGAAAAACTCCAAGGAGTCATAGTCCACCAATGTTCTCCCGTATATAAGAAAGATTTATTACTATAACCAGTATATCCAGTACCAGCCAAAGTTAATTCATCAGCTGTAAGTAATGCTACCGGATAAGTTAATCCATTTCCAACATATAACATATTATTTGCTGCAGAACAATCCAATGACGGACCATAATCTATTGAGTTACGTTTATAAGCTCCATAATATGTATCTGTCAACATACGATTTGAAGGATTAAGACTCCATCCTCCAGAATACGCATTTCTATCACTACACCACTTTTCATTTTCTAGAATTGAAGTATAATTAGTCATATTATTTAAATACCAATTATCAACTGCTTGTTTTACTATTGAACTATTCTGATTTCGTAGCATTCTTACTAAAACAGATACCAAATCATTACCACTAGTAAGTGTAATATAATTTATAGATTTTTTAGATAAATGGTTTATATAATACACTTCATCACAAGTACCACTACTATTAAAACAAGTATAATAATAACTAGCACCAATAGTATCTTGATCATTTGTCCAATCAGAAGTAGAAAAAGTATCCGTCAGTGTATATGTATCACCAGTATAATCAACCTCAACACCATACATTATTTCTTCACCATCAGTCATCTCTCTAGATGCAACTTCATAAACTTCACCATACATATAACCATGATAAGCAAAAGACCTATAACTCTCATTAAATGTACTAGTACCAATCTGAGAAGCAGTACCAGTATTATTACATGAACCATCAGCTGCAGGAACACCATTATAAATAAGTTTTACCCCACCCGTTGCTGTAGTTCTAACCATCTTCCAACAAAAATCCCCAAATATAACATTATTCGCAGTAACATTTCCACGATAATAATATATTGGATATTCATCATTTTCTGTTCCGCTTCTAGTATAAGTAATATTATTAATAACATCTAATCCAGTTGATGAACCAAAATTAACATTTGTATCTAAAACAGAATTCATTCTCATAACAGCATTCAATGTCTTAGGACCCCTAAAAACAATATCCCCATTAACATTTGAAATACTAATTGAACCAGAATCATATAAATATTCACTAGAAGATAATTGTCTACCTCCCATAAATACTGTTATATCTTCAATTCCATATTCATCAATATATGTTGAATAACTTTTTCCTTCAACAGCAATATCATTATCATAATTTAAATACTCATAGGAAACATTAAAAACTCTACTGAAATTAAAATTAAATTTAAAATCATACTTGCCAACTCCATAATCAGGTGACAAAACCAACAAAGTCATTTCTTTAGTACCACCTAACGAATCAATAACCCCTTCAGAACTATCAGAAAATTCAAAGTTAACCCCTGTTTCATTTTCCATAAGTTCAACATAAGAATCAACATTACCAAAATTAGTAAAGGTTATTTTATATGTAGCAGCAATATTTTCATCATTAAATGTAACATTTCCCATTATAGAATCTGTATCATAGTCAAATTCATTAAAAATAACATTATAACTTTCATCATTTAAATACTCAACACTTGTAATTCTAACATCTTCATTTAATCTAACCTCAGCAACTAAATTACTAATAGACATTTCAGAAACAAATGCCGAAAACCCTACAGTAATAGAAAGAACTAATATTAAAATAATTGTACTTAAAACATTTCTTATTTTCATACTTCCTCCTATTACTATTATTCACCTTTTATTATAACATTAAATTTTACAAATAAAAATAAAGAAACCTAAATTAGTTTCTTTATTTTTTTCCTGACTTAACTTCTTTTATTTCTGTCTCAAATTTCTTTTTATATCTCTTTTTATCAAGACCAAATATTCTATTGAATTTACCATCAACTAAAACTTCTTCTCCTCTACTTTGAAGAATTTTTTCTCTTTCTTTAAATTCATCTAAAGTTAAAGATAATACTAAAGTACCTTTTAATAATCCTTCTAAATAACCATGTTCTTCAAAGTATGGAAGTACTTCTTTTAATCTATCTGGATGTTGAGTAACAATTAATCTTTGAACTAAAACATCTCCATAATTTTCTCTAACATACTTAATGCTTTCACTGAGTTTTTGAGGATTAGTTGAGAATACTGTTCCCTTGCATTCTAAGCCATTATCTAAACATATTTTAATTAATTCTTCTGTTACTTCTGGTTTATTTTGAAATACAGAATTAGATTCTTTATAATCCACTCCATACTTCTTGCATATCTCAACTATTGCCTCTATCTCATCAGCATTCTTTCTAAAGATTGAACCACCCTTTTGATATGGTATTTCATATCTTTGACATACCTCAATTATTCTTTCTACTTCTTCTGCTTTCTTAAAGAAAACATTGCCTCCTGTTTGGTATGGAATACCATGTTTTTGACAAATCAAAACTATTTTTTCTATATCATCAGCTTTACTTTGAAAAATAGTTCCACCTTTCTTATAATCAATTCCATATTTTTCACATACTTTAACAACATCTTCTAAAGTAGATGTTACTGCTAAAAATACTGAACCACCATCTTTATACTTAATTCCATATTTTTCACATATCTCTACTGTTTTTTCTATATCATCCGCACTTTTCTCAAGTACAACTCCACCTTTAGAATAATCAATTCCATATTTTAAACAAACACTAACTGTTCTTTTTAATTCTCCTAAAGATCTAGTAAATACAGTTCCACCATTCTTATATGGAAGTCCATATTCTTGACAATATAAAATTATATTTTCGATTTCACTAGCAGTCTTATTAAATACAGTTCCACCTCGTTTATAATTAACACCATACGCCTCGCATACATTAATTATTCTTTCAGTCTCTTCTGCACTTTGAGCAAAAATAGTTCCACCATTTTTATACTTAATTCCATGCTTCTTACAAAGTTCTACTATCTTTTCTATTTCATCAGGATTTCTTTTAAAGATATTTCCTCCATCCTGATATTTAATTCCATGCTTCTTACAAATAATCGCCGTCTTTCTAATATCATCACTACATCTTGAAAAAATAGTACCTCCATCTTTATAAGAAATTCCAAATTCTTGACACACTTGTGCTATTTTTTCAACTTCATCAGCAAGTCTACCAAAGACCATATTACTTTTCTTATAATCTATTCCATATCTATTACAAACTTCTACTATTTTTTCTATTTCATCACTACTTCTATAAAAAATTACACTACTCTTTGTATAATCAATTCCATACTTTTTACATACTTCTACAGTCTTTCTTAAATCATCTGCGTCTCTTGCGAAAACACTTCCTCCATCACTGCAATCAATTCCTAATTCATTACAAGCAAGTATAATTTTTTCTACTTCATCAGCATGTTTTTTAAATAAATCTCCACCATTTGTGTAATTTACTCCATACTTTTTACATACTTCTACTATTTTTCTAATCTCATAAAATTTTCTTCTAAATATAGAACCACCATCTTGATAACGAATACCAAGTTCACTACAAACTTCAGCAGTTCTTTCAACAACATCAGGAGTTTTATTAAAAATAGTTCCTCCATCTTTATAATTTATTCCATACTTTAAACATATCGCAACTATTTGTTCAATCTCTTCAGCATTTCTTCTAAATATAGCTCCACCATCTTTATAAGAAATACCTAATCTTTCACAAGTCTTCGCAACTTCTTCTATTTCATCTGCGCTATGTCTAAAGATCATTCCACCATCACTATATTTAATCCCATATCTTTGGCAAACCTTAACGATTTCTTTAATCTTTTCTGGTTCTTGTTCAAATACAGTTCCACTACTACAAGAAATACCACATTCTAAACATGTTTTAATTATCTCTTCTACCTCAACAGAACTTCTAGTAAAAATTACTCCACCTTTTTTATAATCAACTCCATACTTTTTACAAACATCAACTACCATTCTAATATTAGTTGGATTAGTAAAAAATACAAGTCCACCATCTTGATGATTAATACCTAACTCTATACATGCATTCGCAACGCTTTCAATATCACTTGCTAAACATCTAAATAACATTCCACCATTATCATATTTTATTCCATATTTATCACACACATTAATCGCATCAAATAACTCTTCTTTACTTCTAACAAACTTACTTCTTTCATCATCTTCTCCAATTAATGTTGCATTAACACAAACAGATAAAATACCATAAGGATTCATCTTACCTTCACAAACTTCTTCTACTTGTTTAATTCTATCAACAGATAATCTTAAAATACTAGGTAAATCATATATCGCATCAATCCCATATTTATTAGAAACATATTCATATGTTTCACTTAATTGTTCACTATCTGTCCCAAGAACATGTAAACAATTATTAATACGAAGAATTGGAAATCCTACTTGTTCTAAGTAATAATAATTTTCTTTTATATTATCAACACCACAATATAAAATACTAGGACACTTTTCAATATTCTTACTACTAATACCAAGTTCATTTCTTAAAAAAGATAAAACATATTCAATTGTATTATATTCAGCTTTATCCATTAAAATATCTTTTTTATAGCCAATTATATTATTATGATTAATACCATACTTACTTAATAATTCAAATAAACTATATTGTCCTATCATATTATCACTCCTAGTTATACTAATATTTTATCATAACAATAGACTTTATTGTAAAAATTAATCATTTATGATACAATGTATTTGTCAAGGAAACTTGCATACAATAAAAAAGGGAATACTTAACTTTTGCACGTTGAGTACTTACCCACATTGTGGTAGCACTTAATCGTTAGATTGAGTGCTTTTTCTTATGCTTATTATTGTATAAATAGTAAGGCAATAAGTGAAAATATAATAAGTATAAGAGATGTTATTAGCAAATCTTTTTTTCTCATATTATCGCCTCCCTTCATATGAAGTTAGGCAAGCACTCAACAATTAAGTATTCCTAACATTAATGTATATCAGTATTTTACTTTTGTCAATCGAACAAAAAAAGGACTAACTATAGTCCTTTTTCATTATATTCTTTCTACTTTAATAGCAGCTTTTTCTTCATTCATTTCACTATAATCATCAAGTGTTTCATCCTTAATTAACTCTTCACCAAGAACTTCACCCATAACATAGTCTTTCCAAGATTTTAACATTTCATCAATCTTTTCAGTACCATTATAGTAAACCTTAATATGATCAGTAATTACAAAGTCTGCATCTTTTCTTAAACTTTGTACCTTACGTACAAATTCTCTAGCTAAACCTTCTAAGATTAATTCTTCAGTAAGTTCAGTTTCAAGTACTACACAAGTTCTATTATTACTTGCAGAAGCATAACCTTCTTTTTGTTTAACCTCAGTAATAACCATATCAGATGTAATAGTAAAATCATCTCCACCAAGTGAAACCATTAAACCTTCACCATTAATCTTTTGAACTTGTTCAGTAGTAACATTTTGTAATAATCCTTGAAGTTCTTTAATTTTAGCTCCAAGTGCTTTACCTAATACCTTAAAGTTAGGTTTAACAACATATTCTAAGTATTCAGTCATATCATCTTTAAACATAACTTCTTTAACATTTAACTCTTCAGTAATTACTGGAAGTAAATCTCCAATAATCATTTCATCACTCTTAGGTAAGATTAAACTTTGAATTGGTTGTCTAACTTTAATATTAACTTCTTCTCTAGCAAATCTACCAAGCGAACAAACATCTCTAACTAAATCCATTCTTTCTTCAACTGTTTCATTAATTAAATCAGTATTTTCTACTGGGAAGTTAGCTAAATGAACTGATTCTTCTCCAGTTAAATTTGTATAGATTTCTTCTGTTAAGAATGGTGTTAAAGGAGCACATAACTTACATAATGTAACTAATACTTCATATGTAGTTAAGTATACTGCTTTCTTACTTTCTGTAAGTTCACTATCCCAGAATCTTCTTCTATTACTTCTAATATACCAGTTAGATAAATCATCATTTAAGAATGGAACAATTAACTTAGCAACTTTATTTAAATCATATTCTTGATAAGCTAAATTAACATCTCTAACTAATCTATTTAACTTAGATAATAACCATCTATCAATTAAATCTCTTTTCTCTACAGGAATATCGTATTCTCTTGGATCAATATTATCTGCATTAGCATACATTTCAAAGAATGAGTATGCATTCTTAAATGTTGAAATATATTTAGAATAAATTTCTTTTAATCCTTCTTCATCAAACTTTAATGGAGTCCATACTGGTGACACATATGGTAAATAGAATCTTACTGTATCTGCTCCATATTTTTGCATAGTAGTAAATGGTTCAACGATATTACCACGAGACTTACTCATTTTCTTACCTTCAGCATCTTGGATTAAATCATTTACTAAAACGTTTTTATAAGGACTACATCCTTTTAAGAATGTAGAAATAACTAATAATACATAGAACCATCCACGAGTTTGGTCAACTCCTTCACAGATAAAGTCTGCTGGGAATTGTTTTTCAAAGAAGTCTTCATTTTCAAATGGATAATGATATTGTGCAAATGGCATTGAACCAGAGTCAAACCAACAGTCAATAACATCACTTACACGACTCATTGTCTTACCACATTTTGGACATTTAATATGAACATCATCAACATATGGTCTATGTAAATCAATTGATTCATCAATCTTTTCAATAGCAAGATCAACTAATTCTTTTCTTGAACCAACCATCATATCATGACCACATTCACATCTCCATAATGGAAGTGGTGTTCCCCAATAACGGCTACGTGAAATAGCCCAGTCATTCATATTTTCTAACCAGTTAGCAAATCTCTTTTCACCAACATAAGCAGGATACCAATTTACTTTCTTATTAGCTTCAATAATCTTATCTTGAATCTTAGTAACTTCTAAGTAGAATGATGGTTTTGAATAATAAATTAATGGAGTATTACATCTCCAACAATGTGGATAGTCATGTACCATTTTTTGTTTCTTAAATAATTTATCTTCACTAGCTAAATATTTAATAATATCTACTTCAAGTTCAGAATCAATTACAAGTCTACCTTTCCATGGTCCATCTAAATAGCAACCATCTTCTCCTACCGGATTTAAATATGGTAAATTATAATTCTTTCCAACTAGTGCATCATCAGCACCAAATGCAGGAGCAATATGTACAATACCAGTACCATCACTCATAGTAACATAATTATCACATGTTACAAAGAATGCTTTCTTATTAACTTCAAAGAATGGTAATAATTGTTCATATTCAGCATATTCTAAATCTTTACCTTTATATTCTTCTACTACTTCATATCCTTCACCTAATACTTTATCAGCTAAAGCCTTAGCAACGATAAAATTATATCCTTTAGATAAACATTTAACATAAACTTCATCAGGATTAACACATAATGCAACATTGGCACATAATGTCCAAGGTGTAGTTGTCCATACTAAGAAATAAGTATTATCTTCATCTTTTTTCTTAAATGGAACATAAACAGTATTAACAGAAACTTCTTTATATCCTTGTGCAACTTCATGAGAAGCAAGTCCAGTTCCACATCTAGGACAATATGGTAAAATCTTACTTCCTTCATAGAATAACCCTTCATCAAAGAATTTCTTTAAAATCCACCATTCAGTCTCAATATAATCATTATTATAAGTAACATATGGATGATCTAAATCAATAAATTGTCCCATCTTCTTAGTTAAATCAGAAAAAGATTTTTCATTTTTCCAAACACTTTCACGACATTTTTGATTAAATGCTTCAATTCCATATTTTTCAATATCACCTTTACCAGAAAAACCTAATTCTTTTTCAACTTGTAATTCAACTGGTAAACCATGTGTATCCCAACCTACTTTACGATAAACTTGATACCCTTGCATTGTTTTATATTTACAAAAAGTATCTTTTAAAAATTTTGAAAGCATGTGATGAAGACCAGGATGCCCATTAGCAGTAGCAGGTCCATCATAGAAAACAAACTTATTATTTTTTTCTCTTGTATCAATACTTCTTTTTAAAATATCAATCTTATCCCAATACTCAATGTATTTCTTTTCAATTTCTTCATTTGTTCCTTGTGTTAATTTTTCAAATTTCATAATAATCCCTCCTTTTTAAAATAAAAAAACTATTCATCCAATAAGGACGAATAGTTCGTGGTACCACCTTAATTTATAAAAACAATAATTTGTTTCTAACTTAATCACTATAACGCGTCACCGTATTTATCTTATCCATAAATCGCACTTGAAAGTGATCTTAATATTAACTTCATACTTGTTTTCACCTAGCCACAAGCTCTCTACCAATTCATTAATATTACGTCTTTCGCACTTGCTTTCCAAATTAATATAACACAAACTATATTTTTTTACAACACTAATTTTTATTATACTTTCTTACTTTAACATCGCTTCTTAAATTTCTAAGCCCTTTAGCAGCAACTTGTCCTATACGACATCTACCTACACTATAATTATCTTCCATTTCAGCAAAGTCTTTTTCACCTTTACCATCAAAACCATATTTTTCAAATAGAACTCTTCTTTGAATATCAGTAATCTTTCTACTTCCTAAAATATCTTTTGCAACATCTATTCTTTCAATTACTTCATCAGTAAAATCAACATTCTCATCACAGCCATATCTTCCTTCTTTAATAATAATAGAATTAAAAATCATTCCATATAAACCAAGTAATGCAGTATTAGATGAATTAACTACACATGTGTCTTTATATCTTTGATATCCTCTTTCAATAATATCAAGAGCTTTTTTCTTTTCAGAATCTTTACAGTCTTTAGTAAAACAACTATCAACATACGGACTAACTTCTACACCATTATCATTATCTCTATAATAACTTCCAAGCACTCCTAAGTAACTACAATTCCAAAGTCTTAAAGATTCACCAAAGTTCTCAATACCAAGTTTTTCCGCAACACTTTCAAAGTAATCTCTACTAAATAATGTTGAGTATCTTCCTACTTCTAAAACTTTCTTATCTAAATCTTCTGCCCAAGCTAAAGTAAGTGAACTAATTAAATCATCAACTTCAATATCACCAGTATCACATAATGAAAGAAGTCCATTATCTTTAATAAACTTATAAACCTCATGAATAGTTCCCACTAATAACTCTTCTTGAAGTCTTTCTTTTTCCCTATCATTCTTACTATTTTTAATTTTCTCTGCAAGTTCCTTAGCCTCACTAACTTTTAACTTCTCAGCATCCTTAAACATTTCAAACCAAGAATCAAGTTTTTCATAAGCTAATTCCATATATATTCCCCCTAAAAGTGCCTATATTATAATCTATTTCCTAAAATTAGTCAATTTTTAACAAAAAAAGACAATTATTTCTTAATTGTCTTTGGAACTAAATCACGTTTTTTTTCAAGAGTTTTTGCCTTACCACCTAGTTCAATACTACGCATTAATTCCTCTCTATTTCTCTTAACATCTTCATCATAATAATACCCCTTTAAAAACTCACTATTATTTCCAACATTAATAACTTGGCCATAATATGCACTACCAGCAATAGTACCAACTAATACTAAAGCAATACCTTTTCTTATTCCATTTTCTGTAAATCTTAAACTCATAATAACCATCCTTTGGACAAAAAACCAGATCAACGAGGATCTAGTTCTAATACTTCAATTTCTTCAACAACAGCCATTTGTTGTTCCATAATAAGTTTTAATTTTCTTTTAAATATTTTCATATTTTTCTCTAAAATTTCTGCATTATTTTCAATTCTCTCAGCCTTAAGTAGCGCTTCATTTACAATTCTACTAGCATTATGTTTAGCATCAGTAACAATCATTTCACTCTCTTCACGAGCCATTCTCTTTATATTGTCACCTGTTTCTTCTGCTTTAATAATCGCCACTTTCAAAGTATCTTCTAACATTTTATAATGTTCTAGTTCTGCCTTTAAATTCTCTATTTCCTTATGTTGCTGTTTACATCTTGTTACAATACCCTCGGTCTGAGTAATAACATCACTAATAAATTGATTCACTTCATTGCGATTATATCCATTAGCTTCATAACTAAATTTTTCCATATAATCACCCCAGAAAAATATTTAACTTATTTTAATTAAAAGAAATCATCCTCATCGTCTTCTTTTTCTACCTTTTTACCTCTAACAGTTTTTACATTTTCGTTAGATTCATCACTAATCTTACCTTCAACATTAACATTATTTGGAGTACATAAGAAAATTCCTCCACCTAATTTTTGAATTGAACCACCAATTGCATAAATAGTACCATATAAGAAATCAACAATTCTCTTTGCTTGATCAGGTGTAACTCTTTTCAAATTAACAACAACTGCACTACGTCCTTTTAAATAATCAGCAATTTGTTGACTTTCAGAATATGCACGAGGTTCAAGTAACATCATCTTACTACCAGCTACTCCATTTTGTTCATGATATTCTTCTTTTGATACATTATAGAAACTATCTTCACCAGTAGTTTCAACTTCAGGTTCTTCACCAGTGAAGAATCCTTTTAATTTATTTAAAGCCATAAAACTTATCCTCCATCCTAATATCATATATTACTATACCAATTTTATCACAAATAAATAAAAAGAAAAAGACTAAAATGTAAATTTTAGTCATCTAATAAATCTTGAGTATTTTGTTTTATAAAAGTATTAACCTGAGGCGCAGCCTGTGGTTGAGCAACTGCAGGCTTAGCAGCATTTGCATTTTGTGCAGTTTGTGCAGTTTGAATAGGTATTGTAGGAGCTGCAAATTTTTGTGTAGATATATCAACACCTGCTCCAACAGTAGCACCAACTGTAGTTTCCTTAATATCATTATACCAAACATTTTCAAGATCTACGTTGTTAGAAAGTGGTCTTGGATTTGGTAAATCAACATAAAGTTGTGTTGGAACCTTAAATGCACTACCGAAGGCAATACAGTTACCAGGTTTTAAATTTTTAAGTTGTAAAACAATTTCTGTCGAAACATTAGGAACCATTGTTCTAATATACTCTAAGTCAACTGGGTGCATTGTTCTTAAAATAACAAAGTTTGCACATTGAGATACACAGGTATCTGAAAGTTCACTAGGTCTTTGAGTAATCATTGCTAAGAACATACCATACTTACGTCCTTCCTTAGCAATTCTTTCAAAGATATTATATCCAAGTAACTCAACATCCCCATCATGCTGTACATAACGGTGAGCTTCTTCAATAATAATATGGAACGCTCTAGAACCACGAGGTTTAATTGTACTAGCTTTCTTAAATAACATTCTAGAAATAATCTTAGTAATTACTTTAGCTAAACGGTCATCAATATAGTTAATATTAAAGTTAACTATTTGACATCTTCCACCAGTTTGTTTATTTGTAACTAAATCATCTAAATATTGATCTCTTGTAACATATTTAGGATAAGAGAAATAAACAGCATTTTCACCACTTGCTAAAGCATGTAAACGTACACTCATAACATTAGCATAATCGAATACTTTATCACTCTTTAAAATACCTTCACTAATTAAAGCAAAGTCCATAGCTAACTCTAAGTCAGCTAAAGTATAATATGGATTTAAATCTTCTGGTTTCAAATCAACTTGTTCATCCATAATATATCCACGAATAAATTCAACCACAAGTTCCATTTCTTGCATCTTACCAGTTTTATCAACAAATAAACATTGTTTAAATGTACGAGTATAACCAGGTTGAACTATTTGACTATTTAAATTCAATGATGGTGTATTAAACTTAGTTAAAACACCAATTACTTGGTCACGAATCTTAGTAGAATCATTACCAGAAAGTAATATATCTTGAACAGCTCTTGCTATAATATCATTCTTTTTCTTAATAACATTATCACCATCACCTGTAAGTACAGGAACAAGTTTTAATGTTTTTTCAAGTATTGGCAATTGTGCAGGTGTAGTAACATCTAAAAGTAATGCTAAATCATCAACATCAAGTAACCAAATTGGAATTTGTAATATTTCACACTCTGGTGTATCAGTATTAGTTGTATATGCTTTATAATTAAGTTCTTTATTTTTTTCATTAATCTTTCCAAAAGCATTTGTATATTCACCATATGCATCGAAGAAGAATAACCCAGCATTCTTTGGAGGAAGTGGACTACTAGTAAATAACTTTTGTAAAAGCGATGCAACTGTACAAGATTTACCAGCACCAGAGTTTCCAAGAATTGAAAAGTGACTATTAAAGAAATCATTAATAGAAACATTAATCTTATATCCTTCATAAATATTACTTGTACCAAAGTTAGTTTGACCATGTTTAGTAACTTGATCACCTAATAAAATTGCAAGTTCATCTGTCTTAATAAGTCTTGGAACAGATTTAAATGAAGGTTTAGAGTTAGCTCCTGGAATAAAGTTACCATCTTTAATTTCTCCAACAATAGTAACAGTCATCTTTTCACGATTAGTATTCGCAATTTCCCCTACTACTTTCTTTTTTCCATCATCAAAAACAACATGCAAATTAACTAAGTTTGGTTGTTGTGTAATATCAATACTTAATTTAATATAGACATAGTTGTCTACTATTTCCATAATACTTCCTAGCACTATAAACACCCTCTTATCTTATACAAGTATATCAGAAAAACATACAAATTTAAAGTGTTTTATAAGAAAATAAATAATATATTAGACAAAACAATCATAAAAACACAATAACAAAAATATTAATTTTTTTTATTAAATATAATTCATCATAAATATGAAATCCCGTTTCTTTATATCTAAGAAACGGGACAATTTTTCAAATTAATAATTTTAACGTTATTTTATAATATATGGATATTCAAATGTACCTAAACCTTTTAATATTAAAGAATCATGTTTTAATGAAATAGAAGGTCTTACATATCTATCACTACCATTTTTCGCACTACCAAAAGTATAAGTACCATTAGCACTTTGATATACAATACAAGCATCATAGTAAAAATAGTGAGGCGTCATAGTCCACCATTTTGTACCTGCATTTAAATACGAAGTAAATCCAGCTAAAGTCATTTCGTCGGCAGTTAAAAGTCCAACGGGATATGTTAATTTTCCATTACCTATAGTTTCACTCACGGTAAAACTATCATTTAAATTTGAACATGATACATTTGGTTCATACATAGAATTATTTCTTAAAACACTTTCATAATTAGACATTCTTCCACCCTCTGTATCTTTGCTTTTCAAAGATCCATTGGCAAAAGTACGATCATTACACCAAACAGTATCTTCTAATTTATTAGTATATGAATTAAGATTATTTTTATACCAATTATCAACTGTCTTTTTTATTTCTGAATCATATAAATTTTTATTAAATTCTTCTTTTGCATCTTCAATATTTTCACCATTTTTTAAAGTTAAATAATACAATTTTGACGTAATATATGAATTAATATAATATACTTTACTACATTGTCCACTATCATTAAAACAAGTATAATGATATTTTTGTTTTATTTGATTCATATCATTTGAAAAACTATTACTTGTAAATGTATCTTTTAACACATATTTTGATCCATCCCATTCAACATCATTACCATATATACATTTTTCAGGTATTTCAGAAGGTAATTTATCTTTTGAAACATACTCTACACCATACATATAGCCAACATACGATGGAGAAGCACTATCTAAATTATATTTACTTAAACCAATATTACTGTTTTCACCAGGTGATTGGCAAACATTATTTTCACCAGGAATTCCATTGTAAATTAATTTTATTCCACCAGTTTCTGTAGTTCTAACAATTTGCCAACAAAAATCTGCAAAAATCACATTATTATTAGTTACATTTCCACGATAATAATATATAGGATTCATTTCATTTTTCGTTTCTTCAATATAATATTTACCTGCTACCGGAGATAATTTAAAATCAGTATCAAAATCTGATGTCGAACCATCTTTTACTAAATCATATAAATCAATACCAAACATATAATCTTTATATTTTATATTATCAATATATTCAGCATTTATATGACCAATTGTAATAGGTGTTTCTTTAAACATACAAGTAGCATCTTCTACATTTTCAAAATTAATAGACTTAAAATTACCCTCTTTCAATAAAACATCACCCAAAAACATGGCACTCATGTTTGTTGTATTATCAAATTCAACATATTCTAAACCTTTAATTGTCTCTACATTTGGAAAAGAAAATAATCCAGTTGAATTTTCTGGAGCATATATTACACCATTTGAAACTATATATAAATCGTACGGTGTTTTACTATTACCATTTTTTACTAAATATCCGTAAATTTTTTTAGAATTATCAATTGTCAAATCATATTTATGATCATACTCATTAGGTTGAGTCATATCATCAGAAATAATAATATTTTTTACTTGATCAGCGTATTTCCATACATCTAAAGAATTAACATAACTTACTCTATAATCATCTAATTTTATTCCTGCTTCTTGAAGCAGGTTTTGAGATGTATATTTTACTTTTACTGATAAACTTAAAGTATTATTATCATTTGCTGAAACAACAGTTGTACCAAGTACTAATGTTCCAATTACAAAGATAGATATTTTTTTCATTTTATCCAATTTACTAAACATAGTAGAGATTGTTATTAATAGGGTCCCAACTAAAATTACATATACAATCCAGTTAGCACTTGTTTCTGGATTTACTACTGAATCTCCTAAAAGAAATTTTAATGTTACTTCTTCATTAACATTTCTACCAGCATGAGTTATATCTAAAGTTTTAACTTCTACTTCTACTACATTTTCTTTTCCTGGTTCAATCATTGTATTTAATGATTTATTAGTTAATGAAAATTCAATAAACTCTTCTGATAAATTTTCAGCAAGCACATCATTTACATACACCACTTCGTCTGTGTTATTTTTTAAAGTAATCTTGTATGATGCATCTTGTTTTAAATCATTAAAGGCAACATCAATTTTATCAGTTGCATTTAATACTACATTTTCATTTAGTGTAGTTCCAATAATATTTTCTACAGTTACGCCATCTTCAGCAAATACCGGAACCGCGAATAACATTATTAGAAACACTGTAAATAATTTAGTAATTTTCTTCACAGTTTTGTTCACTCCCTATTATCTCTATTCTAATAAAATTGTACCCCCCCCCCACCTCATTTTGTCAAGTTTTCCACAAGCCTTGTTGACACACAAAAAAAGACACTTTACACTAGTGTCTTAATCTTCAAACAATCCATGAATTTTTTGTCTATCTACATCAGTAATATCTTCCATTACCCATTCACCATCTTCTTTATTTAAGTGAAAAGTAATTTCATACTTAGCTTTATCAGTAACATCCATTAATTGTTTAATTTTATAAGTAATAAATGAAGATATAGTATCAACTGCTCCACCTACTACTTCTCCTTCTTCATCCTTACCATCATTATCAGTATCTGCTCCATCATTACCCATTTCTTCATCATCAAATTCATCTCTATGTTCTGTATAATAATCTCTCGATTCAGAAATAGAACCAGCATAATCAAATACTTCAAGTTCTACAAGTACAGATGCCTTATCTCCATTAATTTCTTCATCTTTAATTTTATAAGACATATTTTGATATTGCTTTTCCATTAAAGACTTATAATCTTTCTTTTGAGTATCATCCATAGTAGTATCATTTGAAATAACATTATCAAGTTGTGTTAAAACATCACTATCCATAGATTGATATTTACCTAAAAATTCTTCTACTTTACTAGTAGGTGTTGCCATATCATTACCACAACCAGTAACAAATAATACTAATAATGATAAAAATACAAATAAAAACTTTTTCATAAAATTCCTCCCATTACTATAATGCAAAAAAAAGATTAATTTATACTCATAAATTAATCTTTTATATAAATAACTCCACTTGCATTATCTCTTCCATGAATAGGAGTTGTAAATCTACCTTTATATTTCTTCTTTAATGAAGATGGAACTTTTAATTTTATATCCTTATGTACTGCTCTAGTAATAATATGTTGTAATATTTCTTTTTGTCTTTTCTTTTCAAGAGACTTCTTTATATCTTTATCAGCTAATATATCAGTAACTCCGTCCGTAAGTAATAAAACCATATCATAATCATTTTTAACAATATAACTTTTACTCTTACAAAACTCTTCATTTAAACCAACACATGCAGTTATAAAATTATTAGTTGGAAAAAATCTTAAATCATCTTTTTCAACATCTCCATATTTATAATATGTCCATACTCCAGAATCATCTTCTGTAATTTGTATTAATTCTTTATCTTTATAAATATAACCTCTTGAATCACCTATATTATAAAACAAAGTTTTTTCACTACCTATAAGCGCTAAAGTAAGAGTTGTTCCTAAGAAATTTTCTCCATACTTCTCAATTAAATATTTATTTACTTCTTTTACTTTTTTATCTAAAACAGGGCTTACTCCATCTATTCCAGCAAGTAATCCTGCATCAGTATGATAAAACCAAGCTTCTAATGCTGCAACTATTTCTTGAGACGCAACATCACCTTGTTCTTTACCACCCATACCATCAGCAAGAACTAAAAATTTAACATTTGGATTTTTAGGATGACTATTACAAAACGCATAGTCTTCATTAATATCTCTAAGTAATCCAATATCACTAATTGCTTGTAATATACTCATAGTAAGCACTCCCATCTATCAAAATTATAACACCAAGACTATTATATATTTTAAAAAAATAAAAAGAAGTCTACATATAGTATGTAAACTTCTGTTAATTAAAATTCACAGTTTCCTGGTGTTCTTGGGAATGGAATAACATCTCTAATGTTTTCTACTCCTGTTAGATAAATAAGTAATCTTTCAAATCCCATACCAAATCCAGAGTGAACACATCCTCCAAATTTACGTAAGTTTAAGTACCAATCTAATCCTTCAGTTTCCATACCAAGTTCATTCATTCTAGCAATTAACTTATCATAGTCTTCTTCACGTTGAGAACCACCCATTAATTCTCCTGCTCCTGGAACTTCTAAGTCTACAGCAGCAACAGTCTTACCATCAGCATTTTGTTTCATATAGAATGCCTTAATATCTTTTGGCCAGTTCTTAATAAATACTGGTCCACCAAAGTATTCAGTAATATATTTTTCATGTTCTTTAGCAATATCTCCACCATATTCTGGTTCGAATTCCCATTTAACATCTGCTTCTTTTAAGATTCTAATTACTTCTTCATGATCAACTCTTGTAAAATCACTACTTACTAATTTATTTAATTTTTCAAGTAATCCATTTTCAACAAACTTATCAAAGAATTCCATTTCACTAGGACATTTATCAAGTACATATTTAACTACATACTTTAACATATCTTCCATAATATCCATATCTTTATCTAAATCACAGAAAGCTATTTCAGGTTCAATCATCCAGAACTCATTAGCATGTGTTTTAGTATTAGAATTTTCTGCTCTAAAAGTTGGTCCAAATGTATAAGTTTTCTTATAAGCTAAAGCGAATGTTTCAGCTTGTAATTGTCCACTAACAGTAAGTGCAGCTTGTTTACCAAAGAAATCTCTATCATATTCAACTTTACCACTCTTAGCAACTCTTTCTAAATCTAAAGTAGTTACTTGGAACATTTCTCCCGCACCCTCACAATCACTAGCTGTAATAATTGGTGCATGGAAATATACATAACCATTCTTTTGGAAATATTCATGAATTGCAGCTGCAGCTACACTTCTAACTCTAAATACTGCTCCAAATAAATTTGTTCTTGGTCTTAAGTAAGCTTGTTCTCTTAAGAACTCTCTTGTATGTCTCTTAGGTTGAATTGGATAATCATCTGGACATGTACCTAAAACAACAACTTTACTAGCTTGAACTTCAAATTCTTGTCCTTGTGCAGGTGATTCTATAACAGTACCAACTACTTCAATAGCAGAACCTACACTAATTTTTTGAATATCTTCAAAATCACTTAACTTGTTATCATATACAACTTGTACACTTTTAAAACAAGTTCCATCATTAAAATCAATAAAACCAAATTCTTTTTGTTTACGATGGTTTCTAACCCATCCTTGAAGTGTTACTTCACTTCCAATTTTACTTTTAACATCTTCATATAATTTACTAACATCTATAATCATAATCTAACCTCCTTATTTAATAATCTTATAAGCATATTTCCAAGCAAGTATTCTCTTTACTGCCATATCAATAACTTCTTCTTTAATTATACCACTTTTTACATTATTTAAAACCTCATTAAACATAGTTTCAAAACTAGAAGTAATAATCATATCATTACCAGCATTAATTGCTAAGGTTGCAGCATTATTTGCATCAACAAATTTTGCAACAGCTCCCATTGCTAAATCATCAGTAATTACTACTCCACTAAAATTCAACTTATCACGAAGTTCAGAAATAACTTTTTTACTAAGTGATGCTGGATATTCACTATCCATAGAATTAACAATATTATGAGAAACAAGAATTGTAGGAACTCCTGCCTCTATACCACTCTTAAATGGTAAATAATCATTATTAACAAAATTATCATAATTTCTATTATCAATAGCAATACCATTATGAGTATCTACATTATTTCCATAACCAGGAAAATGTTTTAAACAAGAAGAAATAAGAGACTCATTATTATAAGAAACAATATTTGAAATAAACATAGAAGTCTCCTTAGCATCTCTACCAAAAGTTCTAATATTAATAAAATCATTAACATCAGTAGATACATCAGCAACAGGTCCTAAATTAAGATTTAAACCTAAACTTAATAAAAGCTCTGCTTTCTCCTTTTCAGATGTCTTAACAAGATCATATCCCCCAGTTTCAAACAAAACTCTATTCGACTTAAACTTTTCTGATCTAAATGCTGGAAAACGACTAACTCTAGTAACATACCCACCTTCTTCATCTACTGCAAGAGCTAAAGGTATTTTACTAACACTTTGTCTATCTTTTAATTCCTTTGTAATTGTCTCTTTAGTATGATTTTGAAAATCCTTAGCAAACAAAACAAATCCTCCTGCATAATAATTCTTAATTTGTTTTGTTGAAGTATTAACATCATATCTTACTAAGAATAATTGACCAATCTTTTCTTCTAATGTCATATCTTTCATTAACTTAGCGGCATCATTATAATACTCATTAAAAATATCATCAGTTTCTTCCTCAGGAAAAACAACTACATCTTCTTCCTTATTATTTTCCATAATAGAGTTACTATTATTATTCTTAACAAATTGACTTCCAAATATCGCTAAAGCTAACAAAATAATTAATACAAGTAATTTTTTCATATTATCTCCATTAATTCATAATCTTTTTAAACTCTTGTGGATTAGCAGTTTCAAATAAAATATCCTTCTTTAAAACTGGATAATACATTTTTAGTCTATTCGCATGTAAATAAAGTCTTGCTTCTTTATCAGTTTTTTCTCCATACTTTTTATCACCCACAATTGGATGTCTTAATGTTTGGAAAGCAACACGAATTTGATTTTTTCTTCCTGTTTCAATATTAACACTTACTAGCGAATATTTTTCACTTTCTTTAATTACTTTATAATTAGTAATTGCTTCTTTTCCTTCATTACCACGGGATACATAAACTAAATTAGTCTTTGTCTCTAATAAATTTTGTACTACTCTGCCACTAGATTCTTTTAAGTGACCATGAACAACTGCTACATATTCACGTAAACTAACATACTCATTCCAATTTTCTTGTAATTGATTTTTAGTTTTTTCATCCTTTGCAAGAACTACAATACCACTAGTATCTTTATCTAATCTATGTACAATAAATACTTTCGCATGATTATCTTTACTCACTAAATATTCTCTAACTATATGATATAAAGTTCTTTCTTTTTCTTTTGCAGTTGCAATAGTTAATAATCCACTTGGCTTATTAACAACAATAATATGTTCATCTTCAAATAAAACTTCAAATGGTAAAGTCTTTTTATTTTTACTTTCAGTATCAATCATAATATTCATTCCAGGAACAACTTTATAATTATATTGTTTTACTCTATTATTATTAACATAAATTGCTCCATGAGTTAAATATTGCTTAACACGTTTTTTAGGCATATCTAAATTTTCATAAAGATACTCAAGTAACTCACTTTCTTTTTTTACTATTAATTTCATAAGACTCTCCCCTCACACACAACTTATTATATTACATAATAACAAAATAAACAATTATTAGAATTAAAAAAAGACCAATAATTGGTCTTTATTCAGTTACTTTTTCTAATTTAGCAGAAGTTATAATATATTCAATACTATCTCTTAAATATTTTGTTTTCTTCTCACTTGTTTCATTATAAACATAAGCTTCCATATAATATAAATGCTTATTAGTAGTAGATAAAGTAAAATATATTTCATTATGAAAACTTAAACCGCCAGCTTCATAATCTGGAGTAACTATTATATACCAAACTTTACCATTAAATGTTTTTGTTTTTTCTGACTTTACTGCACCATATGACTTAACAATAGAATCTTTCATAAGTTCATAAGTTGTACCTATAGTACCTGATGCAGAGTTCCATGGAGTAACAGCTTTAATATCTAATAAAGAAAATTCATCAACAAATTTAAATATATTGGACTTATATTGAACATTCTTAGTTCTATATTCATCTAATACCCAACATTCAGGAACATCATATTTCATATAACCTAAAGCCATATAATTCTTAGTTTCTCCTGCTTTAAACTTATTATAAATACTTCTTTCTGAATCTTTTTTATAATTTAAACTATCAAGCATTTTCAAAACTTCTTTATCTATCTTTTCTTTATTATCAGTACTACAATATGTCATAAAAGAAATAACTTTATCATTCTTTTCGCTAACAATTACATAGAAAGAACCAACATTGGTCTCACCTGTAACAGCATAATCAACTCTTGCATATAAAGTATCTTCATTTAGTCTTAAAAATGTATCAGTACCACCAGTAAGTTCTCCTCCATCAAGATTTGACCAAGCATTATAAAACTGATTATATAAATCTTTTTTAGATGCTTCACTATCAACAGAACTATTTAATGCTTTAAAAGAAGATAAAGCATTAAACATAAACTTACTATTATTATCAGAATAATAAAGAGTCATTTCTTCTTTCTCTTCATCAACAGACCAATTAGCATTATATTCTAACTCATAGTAATCGCCTACATAAGTTGAAACGTTTAATTTATTTAATTGAGGTACAAATAAAATACCTACAACCATTACAACAACTAAAATACCAGCAACAATAAACCAAGGAAATTTCTTTTTACTTCCATCTTCATCAGGTAATTTTAAATCTCCTATATACATACCATTTTGTTCATTATTAGTCTTATTCATATTATTAGTATTTTGATTTAATCCCATATTCATATTACTTGGAGGATTAACTAAATTACTAGCCATCATACTAGGAGTCATATTTTGTGTATTCATATTACTTTGTTGAATTACTTTATTGTCACTAGCTAAATTAAAATTGCTAGGTTCTAAAACATTACCCATAGGATTATTATCAAAATTATTAGAAATACCCATATTTTGGTTAGGCATAACCTGTTCATTATTTTGATTTGGCATAGTCATATTAACTAAATTATTCATAGGCATACTTTGATTAGTATTAACCCCTTGCATGTTAACTAAATTATTTGTATTAGGTACACTTTGCATATTATTTAAATCATTTGTATCTATAACTGGAGTACCACAACCAGGGCAAATACCTTGTTGAGGTCCAATAGGAATACCACACTTCTTACAGTTCATCACTTGCACCCACTCTCTATCATAAAAAAAGTATAACATAAAAAAATTCAAATATAAACAAAAAAATCTGTCACTAGACAGATTTTAAAAATACTTTCTTATAATACTTTCTACACCCTTATGTTCATTAGAATCAGTTATTTCATTAGCCACCTTTCTAACACTCTTATCAGCATTAGAAACACAAGCACCGCAACCAACACTTTCAATTAAACTACAACTACTAGGTGAAGAACATACTGCAATAACATCATCCATTTTAATACTATGAAGTTTAGCAATCTTTAAGACTGCTTTCTTTTTATCAATAGTCGAATTAGTTATTTCGATTACATAATGATCATCTTCTTCTATTATATAAGCGCATATTTTAACTTCACTTAATTCTTTTAAAATACTTTTAGCTTCTTTTAAACATTCAACATGAATACTAATCTTATAAATGCCTTTTTTATTTTCATCTATAAAATTATTTGCATCAATTAATAATTCACTATAATCTTTATCTTTATAAGTCCCAATATAATTACAAGAATCTAATGTATAAAAACATAAATCTTTATCACTAAACATCTTATAAATTTTCTTAACATTAGAGTTAGAAATACATTTATCATAAATAACATTATCATTATTTACATCATAAATATAACTACCATTAAATGCCACAATATAATCTACAAAAGGAAAATCCTTATTATAATCATTAACAATTCTTACACTCTTACTAGTAGTAATACAAAAAATTATTCCATCTTTTCTAACTCTATCTAGTTCTAACATAGTAGATACAGATATTGCTTCTTCATTATCAATTAACGTTCCACAAAAATCACTGACGATCATTTTATACATCTTAATTCCCCCTAAAATGTTTATTAGAATATTTAACAATTAACATAAGTTCTATTAATGCTAAAGTAAACCCACCTAATACATCACTAGCATAATGTACACCTACATAAATTCTACTAATTCCAATAGATAAAATGAATATGAATAATATTATACTACAACTCCACTTTAAAATACTATTTTTTATTTTAGTAAATGCCAAATATAATAAATATCCATATAACATAACTGAAATCATTGAATGTCCACTAGGATAAGAATAACCACCTTGTTTAATAAGTTTTAAACCATCTGGTCTTTTTCTCTTAATAATATGTTTAATAATCTTATTAGTACCCGCAGAAAAGAACGCTACTAAGAAACACATAATTCCATGTCTATTTCTAAATAACATAATAAGTATTGAAACTATCCCTATAACAACAGAAACATTTCCAAACTTAGTAATAAATATAAAATATTTATCAAAGAAATCACATTCTAAACTTCTAACAGCATTATAAATAAAATTATCAAATAAAGTAGTTTTACCACATACAACTAATAGTGTATTAATAATAAATATTAATGATAAAACAATAATACTAATCCAATACTTCTTATCCTTCATCTTATAAAACACCTAGGTTTTCTCTAACTTCTTTTTTATAAACTTCAACACCTGGTTGATTAAAAGGATCAATATTAAATAAGAATCCACTAAATGCAGCACCTAACATATAAAAATACATTAATTGCCCAATAGTTGCCTCATCAACTCTTTCTAAACAAATTTCAAGTGATGGAACTTCTCCAAGTTTATGTGCACTTCTAACAGAATCTAAAACTATATTATTAACATCATGTAAATTCTTACCATTATAAATTACTTCATCAGAATTTTCTACTTTCATAAATGTTTCAAATATAATTTTATTACCTTCTTGAATAAATTGTCCAAGTGAATGTAAATCTCTTGTATGCACTGTAGATACAGGAAATATTCCTACTCCTTCTTTACCTTCACTTTCTCCATATAATTGTTTTAACCATTCTGTAAAGTAATACATATTTTCTTCATATGTAACATAGTTTTCAACCACTTTACCACTATTATATAAAGCAACACGAGTTGCTGCATACTTAAATGCATCTTCTCTTAAATCTTCTCCACTATAATATCCATTTAAGAAATCTTCAAGTTCTATATTAAATGATAATGGAAATAAATGAGCAGCAGTCATAATAGAATATCTTCCACCTACATCATCAGGAATAACAAATGAAGGATAACCAATTTTATTAACTTCTTCACGTAAACTTCCCTTTACTGCATCTGTAGTAACAATAATTCTTTTTACTAAATCTTCTCCACTATATTTTTCTTCTAATAGTCCTTTTAATAATTTATAAGTAATAGTTGTCTCCATAGTAGTACCACTCTTACTAATAACATTAATAGAAAAATCTTTATCACGTAAATAATCAAGTAATTCACTCATATATTTACTAGATAATGTAGTACCAGCATAAATAACTTCAAAATTATAATTATTAAAATAAGGACTTAACATCTTTTCAACAGCATAACTACCTAAAAAAGATCCTCCAATACCTATAACAACTAAACACTCAGAATGATCAAGTACTTCATCTCTTACTCTAAGTATTTCGTTTAACTCATCAACTTCAATTGGCTTAGTCCAACCAGTCATATAAGCATCTTTAAATTTAGAATAAACCTCATCTTTTCTAGACATTAAACTATTGAAATTATCTTTATCAATAAAACTATCTACCATAGTATTAAAATCAAATTTAATCATAAATACCTCCTAATTATATATATGATTATATCATTTTAATGTAATCTTGTAAAA
>JAGARQ010000001.1 GCA_017622175.1 Bacilli bacterium
ATAATTCTCTTGTATCTTTTATTGCTTCAATTACTTCATTATCTAATTTAAAGTCTAAAATTGTCGCAAAACGAACCGCTCTAAGTATTCTTAAAACGTCTTCTTCAAATCTTTCTTTTGAAACACCAACAGTTCTAATAATCCCCATTTCCAAATCTTCTCTACCATTAAGTAAATCAACAATCTCACCATTTTGATCCATACAAATCGTATTAATTGTGAAGTCACGTCTTAATAAATCTTCATATAAATCATCAATATACTTTATTTCTGCAGGTCTTCTATTATCAATATACCCTATTTCTTTTCTAAAAGTAGTAATTTCAAATCTGATACCTTTCATAATAACTGTTACTGAACCATAATCCTCACTCGGTAAGCAACTATCATCAAATATCTCTTTTATGTCTTTAGGAGTAGCACTTGTTGTTATATCAATATCATTAGAATTAATCCCTAAAATATAGTCACGAACAAATCCACCTACTATATATGCTTTAAATCCTCGAGAAGTTATCTCCTCTAATAGTTTTAATGCAACTTCTAACATTATTTCACCGCCTTGTATTTTTGCCTTTACTCCTTAATATATTATACCATACCCAAAGAAAAGAACCTAATTTTAGGTTCTTTTTTTACTAAATTTAATATTAGTTTACAGCGTCTTTTAATGCTGTTCCAGCTTTGAAAGTAACAGCTTTTCTAGCTTCGATTTTAACAACTTCACCAGTTCTTGGGTTACGTCCTTCACGAGCAGCTCTTTCAGAAACAGCAAAAGTACCAAATCCAACTAGTGGAACTTTATCTCCTTTTACTAATGCTTCTGTAATAGCAGCAAATGTAGCATCGATAGCTTTTGTAGCATCAGTTTTAGTTAATCCTGCTGCTGCAGCAACTGCTTCTACTAATTCAACTTTTTTCATATTAAATTTACCTCCCATTTTTTACTAAGCATATGTTATGCTTACATATTAAAATTATCATACTTTATTCTAAAATACAAGAAATATAGACACATTTTTGCACTTTTCATTGAAATATAATAAAAAAAAGAGGTCTTTCCTCTTTTATTTCTTTAACTTACGATTAATTGCTTCAAGCAGATTAATGATATGACCTATTGCAAAAATAAATAAACATAGTATTAGACCAACAAACCATATACATAACATAAGTGAAAAATTAAACTCCGTTGTAACACAAACACCCGAATAAAGTGCCGAACTAGTACCACATGTTGGAAATAAATTTCCAAATATAATACCTAATACAATAACAACAAAATAAGTAAACAAAGCAAATATTTGATAAAAATTAAGTCTAACTTTTTTTATTTCTTTACCAATAGTCTTAGCCCTAGGTAACTCTGCTTTAACCTTTTCAATTTCATCAAACATATTCATAATTACTTACTTCCTTTCTTAGGATCAACCTTACTATTTTTCTCTTTCCCAGGTTTCTTTTTTCTACTAAAAAACTTCTTCTTTACCTTCTCTTCTTTTTTTGAATCATTTCCAACTAAACTATTTACGTCATCTTTTACTTCATTTACAAACTTAGAAACTTCTTTCTTAGCTTTTTCAACCTTTTCTTCAACCTTTGTCTCTTTTACAAGTGTCTTAACATCCTCCACTACATCATTAGTAATTTCAGTAACTTTATCTTTTGCTTTCTCAAATTTTTCATCCAACTTATTTTCAGCAACAAAATCATTTACTTTTTTCTTTGCATTTTCAATTTTTTCTTCTACTTTTGCATCCTTTACAAAACTTTTTACGTCTTCTCCTAAGTCATCTACAAAGCCACTAACTTTACCCTTAGCAGTTTCAAACTTTTCATCTAACTTAGCTTCTTCAATTTTTTCAACCACATCATCTTTAATTTCAATAGCCTTATCTTTTATATCACTTGCAACATCAACTACTTTCTTTTTTGCAGTATCAAATTTTTCATCAAGATCAGCTTTATCAATCTTTTCTTTAACATCTTCTACAAAATCATTTACTTTTTCTGATATATCTTCAAACTTCTCATCTAATTTATTATCTTCAATAAAAGAATTAACCTCTTCTTTTACCTTATCAGTAACTTGCTCAAAACTACCTTCATTATTAATAGAAATCTTTTTACTATCTAAATATTCTCCATATAAGAAAATATATCTAATAAATAATATAGTATATAAAGCATCCATTAAAGTTAATATAGTTCCATCTAAACTAGTTGTAGAAATTAAATTAACTGCAAGCAATGTTACAGATAAAACTAAAATACTATAAAAATATCCACTATTATTAATTTCATTAAAAGGTGACTTATTTAGTCCCATACTCTTCCACATAATAGTACTACGTAAAAAAGTATGAATCATATAAATAAGAATCATTAAATCAATACCAAATCCAAGTAAACTACCTAATCCAAAAGATTGTAATAATGTAAGTAATGAAGTAATAGTAGTTAAACCATATAAAACGATTAAGAAAATATTTAAAAAATCAAAATAACGTTTACCAACCTTTATCTTTAAAGCAACAAAGTAAACAAATACTAATAAGTATCCAATATTATGATTTAAAATACCACTTAATATTTCCGCAACGCCTAATCCATTATTAACAGCAAAACTTTGGCTTAAAATAACAATTAAACCAATCATTAATATAATTAAATTTGTAACTACATTCGGATTATCAAACCATTCAATTTCATTTTTCTTCTTATCTTTACTCTTCATATCATCACCATCCTATAAAAATTATAACATATAACAACTATTCTTATAAAAAGAAACAAACTTTTTCTTTGAAACTTTACAATAATATGATATAATACATCTGAATTGGAGGGGATACTATGTCTATGCCTACTGTTGCTTTAGTTGGAAGACCAAACGTTGGTAAAAGTACATTATTCAACAAAATAGTTGGTCGCCAAGTTTCTATCACAGAAGACATTCCAGGTGTAACAAGAGATAGAATCTATCAAGAAGCAAATTATAATAAGAAAAAATTTTATTTAGTCGATACCGGTGGTATTGATGCAACAAAAATGACTTTTAATGATGAAATTAAAATGCAAGCAGAAATTGCAATTAAAGATGCAGATATTGTAGTATTTATCGTTGATGGTAAAGAAGGATTAACTCATAATGATTTAATAGTTAGAGATATCTTAAGAAAATCAAACAAAGAAGTAATTGTTGCTATTAATAAAATGGATGTTAAAGAAGCAAGAGATAACATTTATGATTTCTATGAATTAGGATTTGATAAATATATTCCAATCAGTAGTATTCATAATACAGGTTATGTTGAACTAATGGATACCATTACAGATGGCTTTCATGAATATGAAGAAACTGTCGATGAAAGATTAAAATTCTCAATCATTGGAAGACCAAATGTTGGAAAAAGTAGTTTAATGAACGCCATGCTTAATGAAGAACGTGTAGTTGTTTCAAATGTAGCTGGTACAACAAGAGATTCAATCGACTCAGTATTAAAATATCACAATGAAGAATATGTTCTAATTGATACTGCTGGAATGAGAAAAAAAGGAAAAGTATTTGAAGCAATTGAAAAATACAGTTTACTTCGTTCATTAAAAGCAATCGATAGAAGTGATATCTGTTTAGTAGTAATAAACGCTGAAGAAGGAATCACAGAACACGATAAACATATTGCCGGATATGCAATAGAACGTGGAAAAGGATTAATCTTTGTAGTAAATAAATGGGATACAGTAACAGATACAACTATTCAAGAATTTGAAAAACTAATGCGTGCAGAATTTCAATTCGCAACATATGCACCAATCGTATTCTTATCAGCACTTACTAAAAAACGTATACATACACTTATGCCAGAAGTAATAAAAGTTGCCGAAAACATAAAAAGAGAAATTAAAACAAGTGTAATAAACGAAGTAATATTAGATGCATATCAATTAAACTTACCTCCATCATATAAAGGTAAACGTTTAAAGATATACTTTACTTCACAAACAGGAACAAAACCTCCTAAATTTACATTTAGAGTTAACAGTAAAGGATTAGTTCACTTCTCTTATGAAAGATACCTGGAAAACAAAATAAGAGAAAACTTTGACTTTACAGGTACTCCTATTACACTTCAATTTAAGAATAGAAATGGTGATGATGAATAATGATAATTGGAAACAATAATTCAAATAATTTTGGAAATCAAAACAGTTTTAGACCACAACAAAACAATAACCAAATGCCAAATAATGGCAATACATTTCAAAACAGATGGAATACAGTTCAAGAAGCTAATCGTGTTAGACAACCAAGAAGTAATGGTTTTGTAAAAAACATCCAAGACCAAAAATATGCAAGTTCTACAGACACAAGAGGTATGCAAGATAGAACACTCGCAATGCTACATGATAGACTAGAAAAAGGAACTATTTCCCTAGAAGAATTTAATAGAAAATGTGCTCAACTTGCAGCTCAAAGAGAAAATATGTCTAAAAGAAACAAATTATTTTAAACAAACAAAACTTCCTACATATAATTATGTAGGAGGTTTTTTTATGTTCAAAGACAATATTTTTAAAAAAGTACAAGACAAAACTAACGTTGATAAATCAACAATCCTTACTCTTGGAGAAAAACTACAAAATGCTAATATGAAAGATGAACAAACAATAAGAAATGTAATTGCTGAAATAAGTAATATTACAGGGAAAACTGTATCTAAAGAAAAAGCCGATAAAATTGTTAGTGCTATTATCAATGATAAAGTACCTACAAATATCGACAAAATGTTTTAAAAATTAAACTTACTCTCCTACTTTTAAGAAAAATATGTTAAACTAATCTTAATAATAGGAGGAATAAAATGAAGTGTATAAAGTGTGGAGCCTATGTATATCAATCAGATAAATTTTGTAGAAGTTGTGGAACAGAATTAACTAACGACGATTGCCAATATGGTGATAATATTCCAAATTCTAAATACGATTCATCATCATGTCATGAACAACAATATAATTACAGTTATGAATATAGTAATAAAACAACACCAACATATAATATGAATGCAACACATGAAGATCAATATAACTACAATACAAATTATTCATATGATACAAGTAAATATGATTATGATTATAAACCAAATGATAGTGGTGAAGATAAATATATAAAAGAATTTATTGGTCCTAACTATAATAGTATTAAAAATATGAAGTTTTCTTTACCAGCACTAATATTCGGACCAATGTATTTAATATATAGAAAAATATGGGGATTTGCCCTATTAACAATAATAATAGAGATAGCAGCAGTATTCTTATTAAACTCTGATTTAAGTCAAACAGTCAGTCTTATTATAAATATATATCTTGGTTTCAAATTTCAAAGTATATACATGAAACAAGTAGAAGATAAAGTTGAACAAATAAAACAACAAGGACTAGATAAGTCAACAACTGAACTTTTAGAAGTTTGTAAGAAAAAAGGTGGAACCACAATGAAAGGTGTTGTAGCTGCAATATTTGTTTCAATAGTACTATATATTGCTTTAATTATATATTTAATTGGTAGTGGTGGCTTTAATTTAGAAGAAGACCTTGAAACTGTTGATTTAAATAACCAATTACAAACACATGGTCAAGTTGATAAACTTTATTATACATTACCAAATGGATATACTAGAGATTATTCAACTGATTCAGCAAACATCTATACTTATTATCAAAATAATATAAATTGTTCTGTTAAAATAGAAACAAGATATGCTTATGGAACAAATTCAGATTCAAGTACATATTTAAAAAATATAAACTATCCATCTACCGGCGTATATTCAATTCAAAAAAATAATTATGAATGGTTATATTCACATTTTCAAAAAACAAACTTTACAGAAGCAGTATATGTTAGAAAACACAATGACAAGTTATACATAGTAACAATGCACGATCCAAATAACTACTATTGTAGTATTCATTATGATGAAATATTAAATTCATTAACATTTTCAAGATTATAAAAGAACTTATTAGTTCTTTTTTTTTATTACTATACATATTTTTTATTGTATAAGGAGAATGTATATGGATAAACAAGAAATAATAAAAAATATTGCCAAACGAAGTGGCGGAGATATTTATTTAGGAATAGTCGGTGCTGTAAGAACAGGAAAATCAACATTTATAAAACGAGTAATCGAAACATTAGTAGTTCCAAACATTGAAGATGAATACGAAAGAAAAAGAGCATTAGATGAAATCCCTCAAAGCGCAGCCGGTAAAACTATTATGACTACAGAGCCAAAATTTGTTCCAAATAGTGCTGCTAAAATTAAAATAGATGATTTTACCTGCAATGTTAAATTAATAGACTGCGTTGGATATATGATTGATAAAGCTATTGGCGCAACAGACGAAAATGGTCCCAGAATGGTAAAAACGCCATGGTATAATGAAGAAATACCATTTACAGAAGCAGCTGAAATAGGAACAGAAAAAGTAATTAAAGACCACTCTACTATTGGTATTGTAGTTACATCAGATGGCTCAATTGGTGAATTCCAAAGAACAGACTATTTAGAAGCA
>JAGARQ010000005.1 GCA_017622175.1 Bacilli bacterium
CTTTACTTTTGTATCAGATATTTTAATTTTATCTATTTGTTCTTGAATCATAAGTATCCTCCTTTATTAGTCTGAAAAGTTAGTATACATCTTTATAAAGTTAATTAATGCTTGAGATAATTTTTCTACTTTTTCTGGTTCTTCTAAATTATGATATGAATCATTTATTAATAGTTCTATGTAGTCATAATTTGTATTTTCTTCTTTTGTTTCATACTCTTTAATATTTGTAATTAATGATTCACGAAAGGCATCTTCTAATTCTTTTATAGTTGTATAATCTAGGTTATTCGATGTTTTATACATTACGTCATAATCTTCTTTTGCTGGTTTAATATTAATTACTAATTTTATTTCTTGTTCATTAATTAATTCTTTTATTTTATTATTTATATCTTCTTCATTTAATAAAATACTTTCTTTGGTATTAACAACGTATGATGAAGAAGTACTGGCTGCTACAAAACGTGTTATTGCTTTTAAATATGTATTATTAATTAGATCATTACTTAAATTTATTAGTAGTACTGATGATGAGTTTTTTGCTATAAGTAAATCTTCTTCATTATGATATGTATTTTCTAGTATTTTTAATTCTTCTATTAATTCCATGTTATTCTCCTTTGTAATCTTTTGAATTAATTACGTGATTTATATATTCTTCTGCAGTTATATGATATTTTGGCTCTTCATATACTTTTATAATAATTTTTTCCAATTCTTCTTTAGTTATATTAAATGTTTTTAAGAATTCTTTGTATTTAGTTAACTGATAATTTATAATTTCTTGTTCATTATTTTTTGTATGAATTCCGCGATTATTAAAATCAGAGTTTTCAAACCACTTCCAAGAATTATCTTTATCTTGATATATTAAATATGAATGAGTTGGATATATGTTTTCATAAGGTAGATTTACCATTACATAAATAGTTTTTACTTTGTAGTTGTGATCTCTAAACCATTTTCTTTCTAATTCTGTTTGATCCCAACAGTTACCAATTTTATTTTCAATTACTTCTTCAGGTTTCGATAATAGATATTCATCATACCAAACTTCATTAAAATCAGGTTCTTGATAAGTATGTGGTTTTTCTTTTCCTAAGTATCCATATGTTATGTTTTGCATCCACTCTAATAGTTCTTCTGGAGTTTTAATATCTTCATATTTTAAATTCATAGTATCACCTAATTTTATTATAACATTTAGTTAAAGTAATGTCTTGAAGATTTCATATAAAATATATAAACTTTCTATTTCAACATATTCATTTTCACAATGCCAGTTAGCGCCTTTTGGATTCATTAAAATAGTTGGGATATTTTTTTCACTAAAATATATAGCATCTGATGTTGCGACACATTTTTCGATTACTACTTTTTTATTTAATACTTTTTCTGCGTTAATAATAAATTTTTGAATAATTGGTAGTTTTTCATCAACTTGAAACACTGGACCTTGGTCTAATACTTTTACTTCTATATCATTTTTTATTTTATTAATATTATTTAATATAGATTCAATTGTATCTTTCTTTTCAAACCTTATATCTAGAGTCATTGTTGCTAATCCTGGAACCATGTTAGTTGCAACTCCACCATTTAATTTAGATAGATTTACTGTTGTTTTAAAGTCTTTTTCTGTACCCATGGGATATATTTTTATTAATTCATTGTAAAAGTTAATTAATTTTAGAATTGCATTATCTCCTTTGTATGGTTCAGAAGCGTGTGCTGTTGAACCATGTGATGTTAGTTCCAGTTGAAGTAAACCTTTTTCTTCTACTACTAATTTAAAGTTAGATGAAGCATCTGGTATTACAGCAAGTTTTGAATCATAATCTTTTAATATTTCTTTACAGCAGTACCCGCCTATTTCTTCATCACTTGTAATTATGAAAGCTATTTTTTTATCTGTTTTATTATGCTTTAGAAGCGACATTATACATGAAAGTTGACCCTTCATGTCAATTGAACCCCTGCCGTAAAGTTTACCATCTAAGACTTCGGGGACTATAGGAAGTTGCAGGTACTACATCTAGATGGGCACAAAAGATAATATCTAATGTATTTTCTTTTGTGTTGCTTATTACTAAGTTTTTATAATTATTAATTATATATTCTTTGATATTATAATTTTTTAATTCTTTTTTGATAAAGTCATAAGCTTTATCAAACTCTTTAAATTCGTTTTTTATTGTTTTATACTTTATTAATTTACATGTATTATTTAATATTTCATTTATAATTTTTTCTTTCATTTTAATTCTCCTTTATATATAAAAAATCTATGCAAAGTGCTTGCATAGATTATAGATTTATATATTTTAAATTATTCTATAACGATACAAGCACTATAAATACGCTTGTATCTGAAGTTTATTACTTCATACCCAAGCGTCGTCGTGTACGTCTTCTTAAGTTAATAGAATAATGTTTCATATTAATATCTCCTTTATGATTTAAGAATAATATTATTTTAATTTTTTGTCAATTAATTAATTTAAATCTTTTAAGAGTTTTTCTTGTGATATTTCTTTATCATGTCCTAAAAAAGTTATTTTAGGAGATAAGTGTTTTATTTTTTGTGAACTTCTTTTAGCGTCCTTAGTATTTTGATTTTGATATGCTGGAGTTACATTAAATCTATTTACTAAGGCATCTCCTACAAATAGATAGTCTTTATATTCTATACCAATAGATCCTGTAGTATGTCCTTTTAAACTATGTATTTTTAGTTTTATTCCATACTTTTCTATTAATTGTTTATCTTTTAATAAATAGTCTATTTCAAACTTTTTTGGTATAAAGTTATGCATTCCATAACTCATTATATTTGACCAAAGTGTTAATTTCTTAGTAAGAGGTTTTGTTTTAATATTTTTATTATCAATATTATTATAATCTTCTTTGGAAAGAGCTACTTCACAATTATATATTTCTTTTAAGTAAGCTACATTCCAAATATGATCAACATGCGCATGAGTTAGAATTATTAATTTTAAATTTTGTTTATCAAGCCACTTTTTTAGAGTTTTTTTCATACATATAAAACCTGTATCAATTAGGATATCTCCATTAGTTCCTTTTATTAAATACAAATTAAAATAACCAATTCTTTTTATATGAATATTATCAATAATTCTTTCCATGTTCTCACCTCTTTGGTTTTTATATTATAACATAAAAAAAATATCAATTTCTTGATATTTTTTAACCTATGGCTTTATATATAAAGTCTATTATAAATAATATAGTAAATATGTATATTATTGGGGACACTTCTTTTCCCTTTTTATTTACTAAATTTACTATTACGTATAAGATAAATCCAAATTGAATACCTGTTGTGATTGAATATGATAATGGCATCATGATAATTACAAAGAAAGCAGGTATGGCCATAAGGGTGTTTTTCCAATTGATATTTACAATATTGTCAATCATTGATAATCCGACAAAGATTAATATTGGAGCTATAGCAGCCATTGGAACACAAGCAACTATTGGAGCTAGGAAAATTGATAATCCAAAGCAGATTGCTGCAGATACAGCAGTTAATCCGGTTCTTCCTCCAGCTTCAATTCCAACACTACTTTCTACATAAGTAGTAACATTACTTGTTCCTAATAGTGATCCAAAAATTGTAGTTGAAGAATCACAAATAAGAGCTCTTTCTAAGTTCTTTGGCATATTGCCTTCTTCATCTATTTTAAATATTCCTGATTCTTTACCTGTACCAATGAATGTTCCAATTGTATCAAATAAATCAGAGATTACTAATGTGAATATTGTCATTAAAACAACAATTAATCCTGCTTTTGCAGTAAATAATCCTGCAAAATCAAGTTGTAAGAACGTTGGTTTTATTGATGGGATTACTGAGTAATTTGCAAAGTCAGGTAGTTCAGTTACTCCCATAAATAAACCAATTATTGTTGTGATAACAATTGATAATAAATAAGAATTCTTTACTTTTTTTGATACTAATATTGCAGTTATTACAATACCTATTACTGCAAGTATTATTTCTTTTGTTGAGAATGTTGCTAGTTGTGGTACTACATCAGCTGCAGCAGCTATACCATTATTTACTAGTGCTACTGAAAATTCAATCAGTCCTGCACTTTTTACTCCTATATAAGTAATAAATAGTCCAATTCCTACAGTAATTGCATCTTGTAAGAATGGAGGTATTGCTTTAATTACCATTTTTCTAACACTTGTTAGAGTAATTAAAACATTTATAATTCCACAAATAAATACCATTGCTAGACCTTGTTGCCATGTAAATCCCATTGTTCCACATATGGTATATGTGAACAAGGCATTTAGTCCAAGTCCTGCACTTTGAACGTATGGAACATTAGCAACTACTCCCAAAATAAATGTTCCAATCATTGAGGCAATTATTGTTGCAACATATACAGAATTATAATCCATACCTGTTTGTGAAAGAATTGCTGGATTTATAAAAATTATATATGACATTGCCATAAATGTTGTTAATCCAGCAAGCAGTTCTGTTACAACTGTTGTTTTATTTTGTTTTAATTTAAATATTTTGTTTAACATACTTTACTCCTTTACTATTATTAATTTAAGTATATCATAAAAGTTTGATTTAAAAGAAAAAAGTTTATTATGTAATAAACTTTTATTCAGCAATAACTGTTCCATCTAAGTTACAAATGTAACAGTTTGGAAATAAATTCTTTAGAGTATTTATATGTGTTTGATTCTTTTCTACTTCTCTACCTACTAAAATACCTTCTATTGTGTTTACTGGTAATCCAAAGATTAAATAATCTGCACGTAAGAAGAAATCCTCTTTAAATCCTTCTTTTATAAATTTGTCTTTACCGTTTGATTTATTAGTTAAGAATTCATATGCATAGTCTTTACTAAAAGGTTCTTTAAAAACACTATTTTTTCTTATCTTTTGAGATAATTCATTTTCTGTGTTTACAATAAAAGCTATTTGATTATTATTTTTAGCAAGTGATGGCATAAATCTTATTTCCATAGATGATTCTGCAGACCATTTCCAGTGATCTACATCTTTTAGTATTTCAACAAATTCATCTAAATGTTTATATGGCACTTGCCAATATTCATCATTTACTTTAGCAACTATTCCACTATAATTTTCAATATACTCTTGAAGAGTTATTTCGCCAGATACATTCCAAAAAGCTGCGGTATAACAGAAAGCATGATCAATACCTGTATCAAAGAAATCAGGGCTTGTAACTCCTCTTTCAGCAAACATTTCAATTAAATCTATATGTTTTCCTATTCCGTGTAATAAATTGTTTTTATTTAAAATTACTTTATCATTTACTTTATAATTATGTTTTGTTTGATACTTAGAATCTTTTAGTTCAAAGTAATCATCAATTTGTTTTAATACAATATTTAAAAGTTCTCCAGTAAATTTTTCTTTCGCATTTTTTATAATTAAATCTTTATTCATAACTACTCTCCATTCTAGTTTATTATAACACAAAAAAGCAGATTACTCTGCTTCTTTATTATGCTTTTTTATTGATATATATAATACAAATCCCATTAATAATACTAATATTATAGCTGTTATTACATTATTTGTTGATGTTTCTGGGTTGAATATTTCATTTTGTATTTTGTATATTTCTTCTATAGAATGACCATTATAGCTTAATACGACTTTATATGTTCCTACGTTCTTTGGTGCTGATTTTAGTAATGTCCAATCATTTCCTGATTTTGAATAGTATTTTAATTCATAATTATTTATAGTACTATCTCCGATGATATTTACTATTGCAGGTTTACCAGTATATTGATTTTCTTCAGATACCTTAATAGCTAATTTTAATTGTGGATGTCCACATTCACATTGAACATAAATTTTGTTATCAATTACAACTGTTTTTGTATCATATGAATGTTGATGTTCAATGTATTTTGGATATATAGTTAATGGTCCTGTTACTTTTCTATCCCATACAGTAGTATAATCTTGATTTGTATAAAATTCTAATTTGTAATTATCTTTACTTGTTTTATGATATTGATAAAGTTCCTTATATGAATATTCTTTATTTTGTTCTAAATATAAGAATTTTGTTTTGTTTATATCATTTAATGGGTAAGTTAATGTTACTACATATGTATTCGGATGTTCTGTTATTGTTCCATTTAATTTACCACTTTCTAATACTGTGACATTATCTTTTGACGTTAATTGGTCTGTATTTACATTTCCTATTAATGTCCCTTCTACATTTAAATATGATGTATTATCCCATAAATCAACATTTGCCACTACTTTATCTTTAATTACTGCAGTTGCTGGATTATATGATGTATTTCTATTATATTTACGTAAAAGTATATCTGTTGGTCCATTAGTATCAATTACATTTACATTACTGAAATTAATATATTGTGGCTTATATAATGGATAGTTTGAAACACTGCGATATGGTCTTATATCAAATACTGTTGTATTTACTCTTTCATTTACTGCATTTACATTTTTAAATGTTGCTTGACCAGAATATAATAATACAGATATATTTCCTTGATTTTCTTCTAGTTGAACATTTTCCATATTTAGATTTGCAAGAGTTCCGTGATCACCAAATACCGATACTCCTTCAGAAAAATTATTTTTAAATAATGTATCTTTTATTATGACGTCATATTCCCTATTACCATTTAACATGCAAGAAACTGTTCCAACACAGTTTGTTCCACCGGTACCTCTATTATTTATAAACTTTGAATTAGTTATCGTTAATTCTGCGCTATCACTCGAAAGTGCAAGCCCATCATTACCGCAATAATTTTGTTCAAATAAACAGTTATCAAATGATGCTTGTATATATTCTAGATTATTTGCTTCGGCAATTGAAACAGACGATGCTTCGAAATAGATTGCTCCCCCTCCAGAAGAAGTTGTTGATGCAACATTCTTTACGAAATTAGTGTTTGTAATTTTTACATTTTCAGTAAAGTTTACTATTATTGCACCACCTGATCCTCCTACAGAAAAGTTTTCTGTTACATTACAATTATCAATTTCAAAATTTTTTACTGGAAATGTTGTTTCTCCATTTCTTAATTTACTTCCAACTTGAATAGCTACCGCTTTTTCAACATTATAGTTATGATGAAATGTGCTATTAGTTATTTTGGCATTACCACGAATTATTTTTAACGTTGGTTGCGATGTAGTAAAATAGTTATTTTTTATTACTACTTTGTCCATATTTATATTTCCATGAGATAATATTATTGCTTTTTTTGATATTGGTGAATTTGTAATTGATTCACTTTTTAGGACGGGTTCTTCTTGATTATAATCAATTTCAAAATTACTTTTTCCGTCAATAGTTAAATTCTTTATATTTACTGTTTTTCCTTCTTCTATTACAAGAAAACTATTTGACCATGATGAGTTATCTACTATTATATTATTTCCATCAATAGTTAAATTTTTATTGATATATGCTCCTTCAGTTACTTTAATATTTGTAGAAAGTTTAATTGTATCATTTTCATTAGCTGCATTTACTGCATCTTGAAATGTTGCATATTTGTTTACTAGTTGATTATTTCTGTAAACGTGATAATTTCCAGTTTCAGATGCTACTGGTGTTTTTGATAAGTAGAAAACTGTGTTTTCATTTAAATAGTTTGTAACACTGTTATGAGTATATGTCACAGTTGTTTCAGAAACAATAGTTGATGAATTTAATTGATAGAACGTTGCTGACTTTTTGTTTGTTCCTATTTTCCCTGACAAAGTATTACCTGTTGGTGCAGATGTTGTAGTTAAAGAATATGTATTCTCATATAAAACGCTATTATCTTCTGCTACTATTATTTTTTTACCATCTGTACTAATATACTCTCCTGGGTTTTGAATTAACACTGTATTTTCTTCATATACATTTATTTTATCTATATGAAATTTTCCTGATATTTCCATTGTGTTAGGATTTACTAAAAGTAATAATATTCCTAATATTATTACTGGAATTTTTTTCATTTTTTCCACTCTCCTATCTTCTAGTAAAATTTTACCCCCCCCACCTTTTGTCAAGATTTTCCACATTTTCATTTTTTTGTTTACAAAAAAAAACAGATTACTCTGTTTCTTGTTCATTATACATAATTCCTTTTGAATCTTTTTGTATTTCATATCCATATTCAAAGATATATGACATACTGAAGATAATTAGAATTTCAAGAATTGTCATTAAGTCAATAAATGATGTTTCATTTTGGGCAATTATTTGATTGAATAATATATCAGAAACTGGCATTACTAATATAGCTGCAATCAGATAATAAGATATTTTTTTAATAATACTTACATTATCTAATGTGAATGGTGTTTCACCATCTTCAATATTTTTAAATAACTTTTCGACATTATTTAAAACGATAATTGTTAAGATTAGTGATGCAATTAAAATTACTGAACCTAATTCAAAATATATAAGTAATTCTGTTTTAGAATGATTATCAAATATTTCAAGAAGTTGTTCTTCTGATACTTCTTCATCTACCCCAATTGTTGCTACTCCATAAAGAGTAATTGTTTTATTGTCTACTACTTTAATATTTTCATTAGTAACAGTAACTTTATCTTCTGTTACTTTGATGTTTGATGCTATATATGGCATTAATACCATAGATGCAACAACAAAAGCAATTGCAACTTTTAAAACTATACTTCCTATTTTTCCTATTAAGCTAATTGTATGACTTAAGACTTTTACTTGTTTTTGTTTTTTCTCATTTAATTTAGCTACTTTCATAACTATCTCTTCATCTAATGAAGAAATATCACTCATATCTTTATGAACTAAGTCGTTAATCTTACAATTAAATATTTTACATAGTTCTAAAATATTATTCATTTCAGGGTAAGCTTCTCCTGTTTCCCATTTACTTACACTTTGTCTTGACACATTAACTCTTTCAGCTAAATCTTCTTGTGACATTTTTTTACTTTTTCTAATTGATTTTAAATTATCTCCAAACTTCATTAGACTAATCCCTCCTTCATGTGCTTAAGTCTATACTATTATTACTTCTTTTTATAGCAACTTTGGGTTGCATTTTAAATTTGCAACTTAAAATTAGCAATTATTCTTCATCCAAGATCATTCCTGCGCCTAAATTTGCTTTTTCTCTTGTGATAAATCCAAACTTTTCATAGAAACCCTCTTTATTTTTAGAGGCTCCTAAATATACCAAAACATCTGGATGTTTTTCTTTAATACGATTTATTTCTTCTAATAGTTTATTCATAATCAAAGTACCAATTTTTTTAGATTGATAGTCTGGCAATACCATTACATCATGAATATACATAAAGCAAATGGTATCTCCAATTAGTCTTCCGTATCCAATTATTTTATCATTATCATAAATGCTTACAGAATAATATGTATTATCTAGAGCTTGTTTAGTGACTTCTTTATCATATGATCCCCAACCTACTGAGTCATATAAATAATTGAATTCTTCAATATTTTTTACATTTTCTTTTATTGTTATCATATGGTACTCCTTTATATAATTTCGACTTTATCTAACCAATCTTTTATCAAATCTTTTTCTACAGACATATTATTATCTATACCTGTTCCTAATTTAATATTTGGCTTATTATTAGCATGATAATCTGTACCAGCAGATACATATTTTTTATATTTTTTTGCTATTTCTTTTAATTTTTGTCTTTCTTCTTTAGTAAATGTTGAGTATTCTACTTCAAGTCCATCTAAATTATAAGTTTTCATTATATCTTCAATTGCTTCATATTTATCTTTATCATATGGATATAATAGTGGATGAGCAAGGAATGCTAATCCACCTGCATTATGAATTAGTTCAATTGCTTGTTCTATAGATATTCCAAATTTACTTTCATCGTAATAAAAGATACTTTTTTTATTACTTGCATGAACTCTATAAAATTCTGTTTGGGTAAACATTGGTCCTATAGATAATAATATTTTTTCATTTTCTTTATATTTTAATAGTTCATCTGCAAAGGTAAATGAGGCATACTTTCTTCTAGAATCTGTTTTTGATACTTCAACATTTTCATCAAATTTTAGTCCGAGATTTCTTGCTTTTTCTTTGAATTCATTTAGACAATCTATTTGCATATCAAAAACATTGTCTCTATTTACTTTTATTTTTGTGTAATCTACTCCATAGCCAAGTACTTCTACTGGTATTCCGTCGTAAAAGGCTTTTAATTCTACTCCAGGAATTATCATTCCGGAAAAAACATTGCGATATTTTTCTATTTCTTTATAACCATCTGTTGTATCATGATCTGTTATTGATAACACTTCTAGTTTTGCATTTTCTGCATTTTGTAATAATTCTTCTAAAGAATCTGTTCCATCTGAAAAGTTAGTATGTGTATGTAAATCTATCATATAATTCTCCTTATGGTTTTATTATAACATTTAATAATATTAAAAACTGCAATAATTTGCAGTTTTATTCTTCAATACAAGCATTTAACAATGACATTACACTTATTAAATCATTATTACTTAAGCTTTCTATAAATTTTATTTGCCTATTTTTATAATCAATACTTCTGATGTGCTCACATAGTACTGCACCTGAAATAAGTTTAGAATCCTCTAATATATAGTGCGTAGGAAATTCTTTTGTGTTTGTTGTTATAGGACATACCATTGCCATATTTGTATATTCATTAAAAATATTATGACTAATTACTACTGCAGGTCTTCTTCCAGCTTGCTCATGTCCTTTTGTTGGATTAAAGTCTATATACACAATATCTCCTTGTTTTGGAATATATTTTTTTACCATATTTCATTACCTACACTTTCATCCCACGAAAATTCGTTAGCGAGATTTTTTCCATTATAATTTTCGAATCTCTCCTTTAGAGATATTTTTTTTCTTTTAGGAATAGTAATTATAATTTTATCGTCCTGTTGTTCTATATTTAAAATATCGTTTGTTTTAATATTTAATGATTTTAAAATACTACTAGGGATTCTTATTCCATCAGAATTTCCCCATCTTTGAACTTTTGCTTCCATAGAATCATCTCCTTAATTCGAGTATATACTTTGTATATACTTTTTGTCAACTTCATTTTCTGGATATATTTAAAAGTATTCCCATACTTATCATGCTTATTAAAAGCGAACTTCCTCCATATGATAGAAATGGTAGTGTTACTCCTGTTACTGGTATTAATCCTATTACTACCATAAGATTCATTAATGTTTGGAACATTAATTGAAATAGTATTCCAAATGATAAATATTTAGAAAATAAATCTTTTGTGTTGGTTGATATTTTTATTCCTCTATATAAAATTATTAAAAATAAACCTACAACAATTATGGCACCCATTACTCCAAACTCTTCAGCTATAATTGAAAATATAAAATCAGTTTGTGGTTCAGGTAAATAAAAATGTTTTTGTATTGAGTTTAAATAGCCATTTCCTAGTAGTCCTCCTGGACCTATAGCATATAAACTTTGAATTATTTGAAATCCTGTACCCAAGGGGTCTTTCCAGGGATCTATAAAAGATGTAATTCTATCCATTCTATATGGGGCAATTAAGATTAAAATTATTACTCCTATTATTCCTGTTAGACCCCCAAGAATAAAAAATTTCATATTTATTCCGGCAATAAACAATAAAGAAATAATAGACATTACTAGTATTAATCCAGTACCTAGATCTGGTTGAAGCATTATAAGTCCAAAAAATAATAATGTTACAAGTAATATTGGGAGAATTCCCTCTTTAAAACTTTTTATTTTATTATTACTATTTGATAAGTATTTTGACGTAAAAATTATTAATCCTAGCTTGGCAAACTCACTTGGTTGAATGCCTAAAGAACCAATACCAAACCAAGATCTAGAACCATTACGAATACTACCTATTCCCGGTATTAAAACTAATATTAATAATATTAAACATATTAATAATATTTTATTTGATTTTTCATAATAGATTTTATAATCTATTTTTGAAATTATAAGCATTATAATTGTGGAGACAATTAAAAATATACCTTGATATTTAACATAACGAAAACTATCATTAAATTTATATTCTGCCCAAATACTTGAGGCAGAATATATCATTATTAGTCCAAATATTGAAATTGTTATTACTGCGAATAATAAAATTTTATCTATTTTTTTGGACATAGTATCACCAATATAATTATATTTTTTTACAATAAAAAAAGAACTTATGTTCTTTTTTAAGTATTTTTATTTTGATGTTTTATTCCATTAATAAATGCACTTGATTTTTTATACCATGGAGAGTAATTTGATTTATCTTTTGTAAGAAATCCTATATAGAATTCTTCATCACTTTTATCTTTTCCATTTGATGAGTATGTTACATCATATAGATAATAGGCTCCATCAATTTGAACATTATTCCATGCATGAGCATCTCCTATAAAGAGATTATATTTAGCATCGCCAAATATTAATAAAGAATTTATTCCAATATTTTGGAATAATATTTGGGATGCTTTAGCATAGCCTGCACATACTGGAGATAATGTATCAGAGAACGCTGAGTATGCTGATTGTCCGTTTATGTCTGATGGATTACCATAACTATTTTTTCTTCCAAGATAATCATAAACATATTTTACTTTTTCATATTCAGTCATTTTTTCTGTATTTTTTTTAGTTTCTTCGATAATTGTTTTTATTTCATTAACTCGTACATTATACTCTTCTTTTGTCATTGTATAAGTAATATTTATAGTAGCGCTGGTATCATTTTTTCTTTTAGAAAAAGATGATGAACCATATTGAATTAATTCAGGATGATCCATTCCAATAGTTTGCATGACATCAGATATTTTTTTAAATGATCCATATATTTCTTTAGCTCTAAAACCTGATAAATCTACTACAAACTCTGTATCAAAATTATTAATATGAGTAATTATTTCATCATATAGTTTTCTTTCATTGTTATTTAAAGCTAGTCTATAATTTATTTCTTTGGAATTATATAAGTCATTTATATAATGTGTTTTTTCATATTCTTCTTCAATCATAATTGTGATTGATAAATTCTTACCTAAATTAATTAAATATACAATCAAAAATATACCTAAAATTATTCCTAATATTTGTAATATACGTTTCATAAATCACCTTATTTAGATGTTGGTTTAAAGAAATGATTTGGAGAATTACTATTTTGTTCTGCAAGCATTTGATGTAATTCTACAACTCTATCTACTTCTTGTTTTGTTTCTTCAGAATTATAACCTTGAGCGTGTCTTACTGTTGTTAAAATTTGTTCAAATGTTTCTAATGATGGTTTTGGAGCATCGAAGTATCTTTCTACAGTTAGATGTCCTTCTTCTGGACTAAATAGTCTTGCGTGATCATCTAAAATAACCATGTTTTTAGAATCTGTTCTTTTCATTTCTCCGGCAGCTATCTTTCTAGATTCTTCTACTAATGCTTGAGCTTTTCCAGCTTTATATGCTTCATAAATTGAAGGATTTATTTCTTGAGGGTATCTTTGTTCATATGTAGACATTGGAATTAAGAAGTGTCTATATAAGATTAAACTATCATATTTATCTACTACTTTTTCTTGTTGTTCTTCATTTGGACGAGATACTATTGTTTTCTTTCCTTCTTCTTCAATCATAGCAATTTCTTTATCACTATCCCAAGTAATATCCATTGCATATAGTCCATGAATATTATATTTGTCATCATCTACTCTTACAAAGTTTCTAGCATGACCTACATCATCAACTTCATCTGATAAACATGTTACGCCTACTTTCATACAAGTTACACCTAATTCTTTTAGAAGTTGTTCTGCAAAAACAGCGTATCCTACGCAAACAATTGAACCATCAGTTACAATTGAGTGAATATTTCTAGAACGTTGTTTATCTTGATGGCTTTCTTGATAACGCATTGTTTTTAAAATATCATAAACATAAGCTACTTTTTCTACTGGTGATAAATCATTTGCTTCAATTAATTCTTTATAATAGTCAATTGTGGCACGCATATTTAAAAATTCATCATATGAAGCATCAGATGATGATGTTCCAGATTTATATCTAACAGTACATTTTGATGTTTCATTCATTTGTTTTAAACGATAAATATCATCGTATGTTGCATTATCTAATGATATTCTGGTCTTTTCTATCTCTGTTCCTCTTTTTTTCATAGAACGATACATGTTAGCAGCAATAGTTGGACTTACTCCTTTAATTTCCATTTGTGTTACTTTACCAGCTCTTATATCAATATCAAATTCAGAGTTTAGACCAAATGTTGGAGAGGTTGACATAGTAACACCACTAAGTTCTGGAAGTCGTTCTTTTATTCCGTCATATAATGCTCCTATTGTTGCAAGGGTCTTTGGATCAAAGTTTGTTGTATATACATTTAAATTATCTCTCCATTTACCTTGGTAGCCGCTATGATACATAGTTAATTTTCCATATTGACCAATCATACTTCCACCATCAAGTACTATAGCTCCATCTTGGCATTTTAATTGACTTAAGGTACCTGATGATCTGAAATTCATATATGTAACACTTGTATTATTGGCAATATATTCAATTTGTTCTTTAGTTAATGTTCCATAATCAGTTAAATTAATTGTTTCTAAATTAGGAAATTCTTGTAAGAAAGATAAATCTGATAAAAATTCAGATGGAATAGATATTTCTTTTACTGTTCTTGGAAGATATTTCTTTAATATTTCAGCAATATTTTCTGTTGCATATAAAAGTTTAATCCCTGTATCAGTATATCTAATAAATTCATCATTTAAATATGCTGGGTCTTTTACTTTTTTTGATATATCTGTAATATCTAATTCTCTTACATCAATTGTTACTTTATCTGTTTGAGATTCTAATATTCTTCTAATATCTTCTTCTTGTAATTTTACTCTTTCCTCTAATGGAACTGTAAATAATATTCTGACTGCTTCATTTATATCCATTGTAATCTCTCCTACTCTAATTATTATTTTATCATAATAATTTATTTTTGTATTAAGACAAATAAAAAATGACAATTACTTGTCATTTTGTTATGTTATTCAAATTCAGAAATTGGAATTTCTATAACTGGGCGAACACCCATAGTATTATTTTTATCATAAGAACGATCCATGATTGTAGAGTTTGTTTGAACAACCCATAAAAGGCTTGTATCAATTGGTGTTCCTGTCCAATACGTTGTTGAATAGACCCAAGCTGGAGCTGAAGCACAACTGTAATCACTACAACTACATCCTAATTTTTCTAATTCTGTTCTAGTTATTAGTCTAGCATCTGATAAATTTACTCCTAGTTGAAAAAGATAAGTAGAATATTCTTCAACATATTGATTAACAATACTTCCATCGTAGTCGGTATAATTTGTTCCTTTTTGACTATCTGATGAGAATGCTGTTGTTGCTATGTACGGAAACAGTGCTTTTTTATTTGCAATATCATAATTATATCCTTTTGCACTGCTATCTTGCATTCCTGTTGGATTACTTAGCGGAGTAACATTCCAATCTTTATCTACAGTATTACCTATATATAAGTTATACATTGCAAGCAATTTTACTTTATTATTTTCTTGTCCTATAACATAGAAATGCTCTGTATCTAAAGCAATTTCACTACCTACTGTATCAATGTTTCCACTTATAATTGTTGGCTTAAGTACTTTTGTTTCTGGAACGAAAGTTGGATCATTTATTGTTGAATATATAAAACTTATATCTTGAAACGTTATATTGAATGGGCCATCTGCTCTAGCACCATCATACGCATATTCAATTCTTAATGTTATTTTTTCTCCTGTTTGTTTATTTAATTGGTGATTTGATATTTCTGTTGTACTATAATATGCCTCTTGCTCATCTCCCAAATAAACAATGGTATAGATTGAGTCACATGCTTGTTCTACTAACGATGATGTAGCATTATCTGATGCTTCACATGTGTTTGTACCTATAAAGTTAATACTATTTAGATATGCTGTGTACTCTCCTTCATTTCTTGCATAAAACGTATACTCAACATATTGTCCTGGTTCTGTAAATGTTGCAGAAAGATTTGTTATTGTTGGATTAAACTTATTATTTATTTTACCATTAGTTGCAGTTATTCCACTTGTTATACTTGATGGAACAACATCAGACGCTACTAAACTATTTTGTTCTGTTGAAAATTTCACACTAAATGTATCGCTATTAGGAGATACATTTGCACTGGATGAAATATTTAATGAAACAGAAAAAGCAGCAAATCCTATTGATAAACTGGCAATTCCTATTATTAATGCAAAGATGACTAATAATTTCTGCTTTCTATTATGTTCCATACTTTTCACCTACTCTAATTATTATTTTATCACAATAGTTTATTTTTGTATTAAGACAAATAAAAAATGACAATTACTTGTCATTTTATAACCATACTCCGAAGATTATTCCAGCCATAGCTAGAACTAATCCTGCTACCCAAAATAATTTTACGATATCTGTTTCAATCCATCCTAGTTTTTCAAAATGGTGATGGATTGGTGTCATTAAGAATAATTTTTTATGGAATACTTGTACCCATATTGTTTGAACTATTACACTTAATGTTTCAATAACAAATATTCCAGCAACTACTAATAAAGTTAATTCTCTATGAGTTAATATTGCGATTGCTCCCATGGCTGCACCTAATGCTAGGGAACCAGTATCACCCATAAAGATTTTTGCAGGATGAGTATTATATGTTAAGAATCCAAATAAACTTCCTACTAGGATTAGACCGAATATTCCAATATCTTCGAATCCTACTGTTAGCGAGATTAATGCAAAGGCTATGTAAGCAATTGCTGATAATCCTCCAGCTAGTCCATCTAATCCGTCAGTTAAGTTTACAGCATTTGATGCTCCTACTAATACAAATAAGATTAATAGACCATATAACCATCCTAATTCAATATCAATACCTAATGTTCCTACTACAAATGATGTTTGTCCACCATTTCTCATATAAATATAGAAGAAACCGATAGCAATTAGCACTTGCATAAATAATTTTTGATATGTGGTTAGACCTTCATTATTACCTTTTCTAATAGATAGGAAGTCATCTAAGAATCCTATACAGGCATAGCCTAGAAATACTAATAATACAATTCCTAAGTTGGATGTATATGATATTCTATCACTTAATACTAAATAAAGGGTTGCTGCAATGGTTGGAATTATAAATATTAATCCTCCCATTGTAGGAGTTCCTTCTTTCTTACGATGAGTATCACCTACGAAGACACTAATTTTTTGTCCTATATGCATTTTTTTTAAGGCTGGAATTAAAATTAACCCAAGAACAACTGATGATAAGAAACCAATCATTATTGCGAAAACTGCTTTGGTTAATAATAACATATAAATTCACTCCATTTCTCTTGGAACATTATATCATAA
>JAGARQ010000006.1 GCA_017622175.1 Bacilli bacterium
CTACTTACAGTAGGTATCGCAACCATCATCAAAATCCCCATAATTGTAATAACTGCAAGTAACTCAATTAACGTAAATCCTTTATTATTAGACATAACAAATCTACCTTTCTATACATATAAGTGCTGTTGCAGGTAATGCTACCCTATCATATGATGCACCAGACATAACTAAGTCTCCTCTAACTATCTTCTCAGATTCTATAACATTTGCACTACCATTTAAATTAATCCCATGAACATCATCAGAAATAACAGGAAAATATTCAACAACGTGTTCATAATAAGCTTCTGTTGCAAAATTCACAGCAGCACCGCCAACTTTTTGCATAATCAAATTAGCATCATATCCATTAATAAGGCCATCACCATTAACATCAGCGAGTCTTTTTTGTAATTCATTAAAATTAAGATTAGAACCAGCAACATAACCATTTATAGCAACTACATCACTTGAAAGAATAGAACCATCTAAATTTACATCGCCATACAAATATTTCTTCGTACTTACTTCAACTTTAACATAACCCTTTATATCTCTACTTCCCCAAGAAGACTTTCCACCTTGTTCAAGTAATACTGGAACAGAATCACTCGTAGTATCAATTTCAATATAATATGTTCCCGTTGGTACAGCTGAGGAATTAAAACGTTTCCCCTCAACAGTCATACAAGAAAGATTATCACCCATCCACATAGTTTGCGCACTATCAGCATACTTTTTCGCAGTATCAATAAAAGTATCTTTTCTTGAATTTTCAATTGTCCTACTTACAGTAGGTATCGCAACCATCATCAAAATCCCCATAATTGTAATAACTGCAAGTAATTCAATTAATGTAAAACCATTATTATTCTTCATATACTTCACCTATTATAATTATAGCAAATAACTTTAAAATTAAAAACAAAAAAAAGAAGCATATGCTTCTTTTATAATCAAATTAAACTTCTTTACAAACTCCAGCTCCTGATTTTAAATCTGCAATATAAGTCATTCCAGACATTTTAATATCTCCACGAACTAATTCTGGACCAGAAACTAAAGTAGATTCCTCAACTGTTGCTGCAGGTGAAGCACCATTAGATTTAACATTAACGCCGTGAACTCCATCTGAAATAACTGGATAATATGTAACAACACGTGTCATATTTGGTTCGGCATCAGTACCTAAATTTTTATCTTCAACTTTAATCTTAATCCATCCTTTAACATCACGAGAACCCCAAGATGATTTTCCACCTTGTTCTAATAATACAGGATGAGAATCAATATTAGCTGAATCAACATTAATATAATATGTACCAGTTGGAACTGCAGAAGATAAATAAGTTTTTGGAGTAGTCGCACTAGCTACATATTCTCCTGATTCTGAAGATGCATTACATCTTAAGTTATCAGCAGCCCACATGTTCTTAGCTCCGTTAACGTAATTCTTCATTGTATCAATGAATGTATCCTTTCTTGAATTTTCAATAGTTCTACTTACTGTTGGAATAGCAACCATCATTAAGATACCCATGATTGTAATAACTGCAAGTAACTCAATTAAAGTAAAACCTTTTGTATTTAATTTTTTCATATAAAATATTCACTCTCTTTCTATTTTTATTACACTCTAAGTATAGCATAACCATTTTTATTTTTCAATACTATTTTTTTAATTTTACATTTTTTATGCAGCATAGTAAACTTCATCCAAAACTTTACATCCTGTTATAGCTATAATATTCTGTGAACTAGGACTAGTTCTAGATTTATACAAAAGCGTATCTTTATTTTCCCATCCATTATCACTACTACTAGTGTAAACCTTTACAAATGGTGACATATTTACACCTTCAGAAACATTATCTAAATATTTACTACCTTCTAGATTTGTATAATCTATTAAACTAAATCCTCTAAAGTTATCACCATCTGCTTGGAACTTCTCAACTAACTGAACAAAATATTTATAACGCTTATTTATCTTTGCCATAACAACAAAAGAATTTTGCATATCATAATGTCCTCCATAAGGAGCAGTATCAAATTCATTATCATGAAGATACTTTAAATTAACCATAACACAATGTTCATTTCCTTGTGGTTTAGTAACCGTATCATCTCCTCTAAACATATATTCTGCAGTATTTTTAAACTTTTTAGCATCTTCTGCATATGCTGTCATTTTATTTTGTGTAGAAATACCAGAAATATTCGGAATAGTTACCGCTAACATAATTCCTAATATAATCATCGTAGCTAGTAACTCTACTAATGTATATCCTTTATTATTTAACATCTAACCACCAAACTTTCTAACTCGAAAAATATATTCCACTAATACCATTTGGACAAATACCAGATCTAACTGAACGTAAACTTGTAAGTAAAGTACCAGCTGTCATTCCACCAGGATATATTAAAGCACTAGAACCAACGTTTTCTACTTTACTATCTCTTGCACCATCAAGATAAAGATCATTAGAATTAACTAAATTAACTCCTCTATAACTACCACCTTTAGTTTTTTCAACCAATACAACATAATATGTATATTCTTCATCATCATCCTTTGCATTACGACTCGCAACTACAAACGAAGCTTGTTTATCATACATTCCTCCATAAGGAGCTTTCTCAAAAGCATTATTATCCATATAAGACAAAGTAATTACTACACAACCACCATTACGAGGAGGAATAGCAATTTTATTATCACCACGCATTTTATTATCCGCATTAGAAGCCAGCCTTATAGCATCTTCAATATATGTTTTATTTTTTTGATCACTCAAAATATTCATAACAGTAGGTACAGCAGTTCCCATTAATATACCTAAAACAATAATTGCCCCTAAAAGTTCAATCATTGTAAAACCTTTATTATTTCGCATAAGAACACTCTCCTATCCTCTTCATTATAACAAATTTTTGGATAAGATAAACATTAATTTAATACTTTTTTCATATTTTCTATCTCATTAACAGTCATTTCTGTATACAAATTATTATCAAAAATATAATCATATCTAAATAAAGAAAAACCATTATACTTATCTAAATTTCTACTTAAAATAATCTCTCTCATAATAATATCATCATTTTCTAACCATTCATTAGAACCACTCTTTGCCCATTTATCATAATTTCCATTTTTATAAAAAGCCAAAGCTACACGTAAAGCAATATTTTTATTTAACACAACACTTTCCCACTCCTTAATAACATCATTAAAAGCCTTTGTTTCATTATAAAAACCATAATATATTTGAGGCATAATAAAATCAACATACTCATCACTACTACACCATCTTTTAACATCCGCAAATACTTTATTATAATTATTCTCCATATTCCCATCAGGAGATACACCAAAAGAAACCTTATATTTTAAACAAGCATCATGTACTTTTTTTATCATTTCTGAAACTATATTTAAATTATATTCTTCTTTTTCAATATACAAATTATTATTAATATAGTTAATATAATCATTTCTATCTATTTCATTATCAGGATAAAAATAATCATCAAATAAAATTCCATCAACGTTATAATTTTCTAATATTTCTAAGACTCCATTTACTATTAAATCAGTCACTTCTTCTTTAGACGGATTAAAATATATTCCATTATTAATATATACAACATCACTATTTAAATATTTGTAACTAGGACTCAATTCACTTATATCACTACTATCAATAGTATTTCTAATTCTATATGGATTAATCCAAGCTATTAAAGAAATATCATTTTTCTTACATTCATCAATAAATAATTCCAATAAATCAAAACCAGGATCAATCCCCTCACTACTAGAAACATATCTACTCCATGGAAATAATTCTGATTTATATATAGAATCACTAAAACTTCTTACCTGTAATATTATTTCATTAAAACCAAGTCCCTTTATATTATTAACTATCATTAAAACATTATTATATGCATCACTCTTACTTTTACCTTTAAAATATTTACCAATTTCAATATAACTAAAAAATATACTTCTCTTTTCTAAGAATATTTCATTTTCTTCATTAACTTCACTTCTATTATTAAAAAGTATAAAACCAATTATAAAAACACAAATAATACATATAATTAATCTTTTCATTTTATCACCATAGATAAAATAACAAACAATTATCAAATAATTTGTCAATTATTCTTATTTCTTATAAAAAACAATTCTTCATTCCTATAAAACCCATAAAATATATCTTTTAAAGAATATCCTTCTTTCTCCATAACTTCATCTAGCCATTCCCTATCTTTTCCTATTTGTAATAAAACCTCTTCATCAACTTTACCATCTAAAATAACAGGTAAAGGATATTCTTTATTATTATCTTTTCTAAATATTGACAGTCTACCACTAACTTCTAAAATTGCATAATCTACTTCTTCAATAGATTTAATCTCATTACTTCTAAGTTCCATTAATAAATCATCTAAATTATATCTTTGTTTTAACATCTCATTAAAATTAACTTTGCCCCTATTAATAATAACTGATGGTTCACCATCAATAAAAACTCTAACCTTCTCATATTTAAAAGCAATCTTAGATAAAATTATCTGCATAAAAGAAAGTAAAAAAACAGGAAGAACAGTAACAAAAATATTATCATTATAATTTTCAATTCCCATTGCAATTATATTAGCAACTAATATTGAAACAACCAAATCACCTATTTTTAATTCACTAACTTCCCTCTTCCCCATCATTCTATATATCACAATCATCACAATATAAAATAAAAGTGTCTTACTTAAAATTAAAATATATTTCATAATATCACCTAAAAATATAATGATATAATTCATATTTTTTTATACAAAACATAAGTATTAATGAGGTGCATATCTATATGAAAAAATACTTATTCTCTATTTTAATAACTTTTATTTCAATTATAATTACTTTACTTATAACAACTACTCTTTATTATTTTAATATTATAAATCATACAACTTATAATATTTTAAAAATAATTTTATTTATCATTTCTTTATTTATAAATAGTTTTATCCTTGGTAAAAAAACATCAAAAAAAGGATATCTTGAAGGTTTAAAATTATCATTACCAATTATTATATTATTTTTAATAATTTCACTTATTACAAATAATTTTAAACCTACTATTATAATCTATTATTTAATAATACTAATTACTTCCATATTTGGAAGTATGGTAGGAATAAGTACAAAAAAAGAATTGTAACTAATACAACTCTTTTTTTATCATTTTAATTTCTAATTTAGTAATAAATCTTTTCCATCTAAAGTTTTTAGGTAAAACTTGAAGTAATATTTCACGAGACTTTAATTCTCTTTCAAAATATTCTTTAAATAATTTATCTTTCTTTTCTAAAAACTTTGGTCCAAAGAAATATTGTTTTCTACTATATTTCTTTTTACCTTTAGTAAATTTTATTATTTGATAAATAAATTTCTTTTCTTTTACCATTACTTCTTCATCAATCATAAATCCAAATTTACATAAAAATCTCTTTACATCTTCTTGATAATTATTAGGACTAACAATAATAGTATCTATTTTCTTTAAAATACTCAAATTTTTCTTAAAGATTCCAATCATATTTCTTCCACCCATACCAGAAATAATAACTGTATCTACTTCATCACTATAAGTATCTAGACCATCCCCAAGTCTTACTTCTATTTGTTTCTCAAGTCCTTCTCTTTTTATGTTTTCTCTAGCATGCTTTAAAGGTCCTTCTAAAACATCAGAAGCAATTGCTTTTATTCCATCATTTCTTTTTACTAAATATATGCATAAAAAGGCATGATCACAACCTACATCTAAACAAAAAGAGTTAGCCGAAACTAAATCTCCTATTGTTTTTAATCTGTCATTTATTTTCATTAATCTGTTAAGAAATCCTTTAGTTTTCTTGAACGAGATGGGTGTCTTAATTTTCTTAAAGCTTTAGCTTCAATTTGACGAATTCTTTCACGAGTAACTCCAAAGATTTGTCCTACTTCTTCTAGAGTTCTACATTGACCATCATCTAAACCAAATCTAAGTCTTAATACTTTTTCTTCTCTTTCAGTTAATGTAGCAAGTACTCCACTTAACTCTTCTTTTAACATTTCAACTGTTGCATATTCTTCAGGGCCCATAGTTTTTTCATCTCTTAAGAAATCTCCTAAATGAGAATCATCTTCTTCACCAATTGGAGTTTCAAGTGATACCGGATCTTGACTAATCTTATAAACTTCACGAACCTTTTCAATTGAAATACCAAGTTTCTTAGCAATTTCTTCATCAGTAGGTTCACGATTTAATTCTTGAGTTAATTGTCTTTGTACTCTTGCTAATTTATTAATTGTTTCAACCATATGTACTGGTACACGAATTGTTCTAGCTTGATCAGCAATAGCTCTTGTAATAGCTTGTCTGATCCACCAAGTTGCATATGTAGAGAATTTATATCCTTTAGTTGGATCAAATTTATCTACAGCTTTCATTAATCCAATATTTCCTTCTTGAATTAAATCTAAGAATAACATTCCACGTCCAACATATCTTTTAGCAATACTAACTACTAAACGAAGGTTAGATTCAGCAAGCATTCTTTTTGCTTCTTCATCACCTTGTTCTGCTCTTTTAGCATACTCAAATTCTTCATCTGAAGTAAGTAAGTTAATTCTACCAATTTCTTTAAGATACATACGAACAGGATCATTAATTTTAACATCTTTTGATAAAGTTAAATCTTCAACAATAACATCACTAGTAATTTCTTCACCACTAGCATTATCACTACCATCTTCAGTAACAATATCAATTTCTGCTTCAACTAATGCATTATAAAGTTCATCTAATGAATCACTATCAACATCTAAACCTTTTAATTCATCAGCTAATTGTTCATAAGTAACAAACCCTTGTTTTTTACCTAACGCTAGTAATTTATTCTTTCTTTCTTCTAATGTTTTAATTTCTCCAACCATGTCTATTCTCCTATTCTAAGCTTTCTAATCTTTTCTACAATCTTAGCTTGTTCTAATGGATCTACTTCTTTCTTCATTAAATTTGTTAATCTTTTAATTTCTTGGTTAATACCGTATTCACGTACCACTTTAAAGTATTCAAACAACTCTTCTTTAGTAGTCTTCTCATTATAATTACCAGCTAAAATACTATTTAGTAAGATCAGAATATTCTCTTTATCTTGAATATAAGTATAAAAATCTGCAACATTAATAATTCCATACTTTTTGTAATAATAGATTATCTCATTAGAAAGTATTCTTGTTTCCTCACTAGGAAATATCAATCTTTCTTTCTCCACTTGGCTTACTACCCAATCATTATTAAGCATAAAGTATAAAATTTGTTCTACCGCTTTACTATACTTGTCCTTTTTAACAACCTTATTAATTGGAATTTCTATATGCACATCAGGAATAACTTTCTCTTCCTTAAAGTCATTAAATCGCATTTCCAGTGTATTATACCCTATATCGAACTCTTTTGCAAGTCTTTTAAGTACAACTTCAACTCGAATTGGATCATCTATTTTAGCAGTTTCTTTTAAAACCGCATTAATATAATTTGCTTTTTCTTCATCACTTTTAAAATTAACATTTTCTTTTAACTTAGCAATTTTAAAATCACTAAAGTTAACTGCATTTTCAATTAAACCATTAAATCTATCTGCCCCATGTTTAATAATAAATGTATCTGGATCATCATTATCAGGAAGCATTACTACTTTTACTTCAACACCTTGTTTTAATAACTCTTCACCAATTGAAGTAGCTGCTTTAACTCCAGGACCATCACCATCTAAACATAAAATTATATTATTAGAAAGTCTCTTAATTAAAGCAATTTGCTCTTTAGTTAAAGCTGTACCCATTAAAGCAACAGTATTTTTAATACCAATAGTACTTGCTCTAATAACATCCATGAAACCTTCCATCACTATAACAGATTTCTTTAATCTACATTCTTCTCTCGCAATATGATAGTGATATAACATTTCACCTTTTTTAAATATATCAGTCTCTTTAGTATTTAAATATTTATTCTGACCATTATCTTTATAAATACGTCCACTAAATCCAACTACATTACCAGATACATCATATAAAGGAAACATAATACGATCATTATATATATCATGATCATCACTTGATAAACCTATTCTATTTAGAGTGGCTAAATCATATTCTTTTTTCATTAACAACTTAGTTAAATCATCTCTAGCTTCAAGTGATAATCCAATTTCAAACTCTTTTATAATTTCATCTGTAATACTACGTCCAGCTAAATAACTCTTAGCCATCTTTCCAACACTACTAGATAAATTATTTTGAAAATACTTAACTGAAAACTTATAAGCATCATATAATTTATCAAATTTATTACTCTTTTGTTTTATTTGAATACCACTAACATTAACTCCAACTTTTTCTCCTAAATAACGAAGTGTTTCTTTAAAATCAATATGTTCATAATTCATTAAAAATGTAAAAACATTACCAGTTGCATGACATGAAAAACAAGTATAAATTTGTTTTTCACGCGATACACACATCGAAGGATTAGAATCATCATGGAAAGGACATACTCCAAAAAAATTCTTTCCTCTAGCAACAAGCGGTATTCTTTCACCTATGATGTCAACAATATCTGTCTTACGTCTAATCTCATTAGCAAGATCATTATTCATTAACATCACTCCCTCACAAATCTAGATTTTATTATAGCACTATTTTTTTACTTTTTCTACTCTTTCAACATAACTTGCTTTAGGAAGTGTCTCACTAAACCATTCACCAAAAGCATCCATTAAAGGTCGAGATTTAGGAAATTCAGATGAATCTACTACTTCACTAGATTTCCAACATTCTCTACGTTGTTCTACTAAAGTTCTAATGTCTCTATTTTTCTTTCTAGTAAAAGACATTAATCTAAATAATTCTTGGAAATTATCTTCATTAATTTCACTACGAATAGCATTTAATTGATCATAGTAAATATCTAAATATATTCCTTTCTTATCAAGTTCCGCATCATCCGCATCATAAACAGAAGGTTTAAAATAACCAAATCTTTCTGCATATTTACCTAATTTACTAGAAATAAACTTTCTTCTACGATTTCTTTTCTTTTCTAAAGCAACATAACTTCTCATAACATCAACTTCTTCTAAATTAACATTAAGAGTACTAGCAACCTTTCCAGCAGAATCAACCCTTCTTACCTCATATAAATCATATTCTAATTGTAACACTTCTTTTTCTTTACCATATTCCATAACTATACCTCCACTTTTTTATAAACTTTTTCTTTTCCAACAACAATAGGAAATACTTCTTCGAAAAACTCAGAAAACTCTCCTTGAGAATCTTCACCACTTCCATAATAAGTAACCCCATCTACTGCAAATCTAATACCATCTCTAAGAGATTCCAAATAATGATAATTACTTGTAAAACTATTATACGTAAAAAAAGCCAACTTATATATATCTGCAAAATTATCACTATTAACAGATTCCATCATCCTATCAAAGTATCCCTTATAACGTTCAGCTAAACAACTAATTCTCATAACTACTTTACTATCTTCATCAAATTGTTCAACATTTTCTTGATCATAACCAGCTAAGTCTAAAAAGAAATTTTTAACTTTAGTAATTTGTTCATCTGTAAAATTATCTCTAACAGCAACTCTTGAACTTCTAATAGTTTCTTCCATATCACTTATAAATACATCCAAAACAACTTTAGATGATATTTCTTTCTCAGGAAAACCATCAGCTTCAAACAACATGTATTCATCTTTAATCTTTTGAACTGAACTCATACCACTAATCATCCTTTCTTTTATACATAACAGGGTTGTTTGTTTTAAAACCACTTATTTCATCATATAAATCTTGAAGTGATTTTCTAGTAGTTTCAAGTTCTTCTTGATTAATTTCTAAAGAATCATACCCGATTTCTTCTTTAAATCTATCAATATGTTCTCTTAAAACCTTACCATATATATTATTATCTAAATTATTTTCTAAATCTTCAATCCAACAAACAAAAGATTCATTATAACCACGATTATTTAAATATATATCAATATTCTCATGAACTTCTTCATTACCTAAAACCTTACTAGATAATACTCCTTCCCGTTTATAATAACAGTCTTTATCCCACATTAATGTATCACTTGTATCATAAACAGTATCATCAAGTTCTACCCATAAATGCTCATCGCCATCTAATACAGTCAAATTACCTTGAATAACTTTAGAATTGGGAATAGCCAAAGTTATTAAACATGCACACATATGACAATATGTCACAGTTTTTCTTCTATCTAACAATAAGAAAGATACTGGCATACCACAAAACCTAATATTATACATAGCATCAATAGTACTTTTATCATAAGGAGCATAATCAACCAAAAATTCATATTTATCTGCCATATCTATTCCCCCAAAAGTAGATTATATTATATCATTTTTTTCAATACCCGTAAACCTTATTTACAAAGAAAATAAAAAAACACTAGTAAAAATCTAGTGTTTTATAAATATTTAAATTAAAGACTTTCTCATATAAGTTTCAACATCTTTATTTACATAAACATCTATTGTACCCTTATTAACAATCTTAACAAAGCCAAGACCAGTAATTGCTAAATCCTCATCATAACCAACTTGATATGTTACTTTATTTAAATCCTTAAGAATCTCATGATTATTAGAATTCAATAATCTCTTAATATTTAAATCATTAGATACAAATAAAGTAAAACTATTCTTCTCACCTTCAACATAATCAATTCTAATTAAATCTTCAATAACAATAGATTGATTACGACGAAGTTGGAATGTCTTTGGTTTAATTTCCTTTTTAGGAGAAATCTTCTTAGTCATCTTCTCATCAACATGATTTAGTATTGACCCATTTTGTACAAGTCCAGGCGTATCAAATAAAGTTAAATGATCATTAATTTCAATTTTAACAGTATTTAGTGTTGTTGATGGAAGTGGTGACATAGTTAACTCTTGAGCATTATCAGAATAATTTTGAATTAACTTATTAATTAAACTACTCTTACCTGCATTAGTATGACCAACAACATATACATTCTTTGAAGTTTGATAAAATTTAATTCTTCTAAGTAAATAATCAATATTATAGTTCTTATTAGCACTAATAACTATTACTTCTTCAAAATGAATACCCATACTCTCTAAATAAGCAATTAATTTTTCTTCTTTAACAGAACGAGGTAAAGCATCTTTCTTATTTAAAACTAAAATCATTTTATTAGGAATTAAATTTCTAATTTGTTCAAGATTCTTCTCTAAATTAATTAAATCAGTTATATATAAAACTAAATCTTTAGTTTCAGCTACACTCTTTAAAATATTAATATATTCTTCATTAGACTTAGTAACTACTTGATACTCACCATAATTCTTCATTCTAAAGCATCTTTGACATATATCATTCTCAATACTTGTCGTATAACCTTCTTGAAGTATATTTTCATCTTGTAGTAAAACACCACACCCCAAGCATTTCTTCTCACTACTCATAATAACTTCCTTTCTTAAAAATTCCCTTTTTACCATAATTTTTAACAATAAAGTTTTCTATTTTTCTATTTAAACCAGTAATTTTTAAATCTTTAACTCCAAGTGGATCAACAAGTATAGTAGTAACACCATATAAATTACCAGATAAAATATCAGTAACCATTTGATCCCCTATCATAGCCATTTCACACTTCTTAAAACCACATCTTTTTCTAATTCTAATTAATCCTTTAGGAAGTGGTTTTAAACTAAATGATTCTCCTTCTATTTCTAAATCTTTAATATAAGGAAGAATTCTTTTTCTAGTATTATTAGAACTAATATAAATAGTAAAATCTTTTTTTAATTTTTTTAATAATTTCTTAGCTTCTTTAGGACATTCTTTTTCATCAATTAATCCCAAAGTATTATCTAAATCAAAGACTAAACATTTAATTCCATTTTTCTTTAATTTATCATAGTCTATATCAAATATATTCTTTTTATACATCGTTGGCTTATATAACGCCATAAAAATCACCTGTTTACATTATAACTCAATTTTTAATATAAGTCTAATTATTTACACGTTGTTTTACCATGGTAGTGTCCATAGTAATTTTTTCAAATGTATATCCATTGTCTTTACCAAATCTAATAATATCTCTTAAGGCATCTCTTGTATAAGTCTTAATATCATGCATTAACACCATATTAATTCTATCTTTTCTTAATGCATTAACTACATTATTCTTAATCTGAGTTGGTGTTGGTGCTGGACCACCAGCAGCATCACCACTAGAAATATTCCAATCATAATATTTATACCCTCTATTAACAACTTCTTTTGTTAAAGTACTCATAATACCAACTGAATAGTTTCTACTAATAGTATTACTAGAACCGCCTGGGAATCTAATAATAGTTGCATCATATCCTGTAATTCTTTTAACTCTCGCTTTAACACTATTTAAATCATTAAAATAACTATCAACTGATGCATATACAGTTGCATAATTATGACTCGCTGTATGAAGAGCAACAGTATGACCTTCATCATACATTCTCTTAATTAATTCATCTGGTCCCTTATTAGTAACAAAGAAAGTTGCTTCTACTCCTTCTTCTTTTAAAATATCTAAAATCTTATCAGTAGTTCCCCATTGAGGACCATCATCAAATGTTAAATAAACAGTTCCTGCTTTATTTCTTTCAGAAACTCTAACAGTTCTAGAAATACTAGCAGTATTACCACTACTATCACTAACAGTATATATAACTTCATAACTACCAACACTATTAATATTAACTTTATTTGATACAACTATTTTATTAGAAATATCTCCTTCACAGTTATCATTAGCAACAGCACCACTATCATTATAACCTTCATTTAAAAATACATAATTGAATCTATCACCATTAAGACTAATAACAGGAGATGTTTTATCCTCATAAACAATATCTCTTACAACTTTAGTTTTATTACCCGAACTGTCTTTAACACTATAAGTAACTTTCTTATCATCAGATTCAATAACTAACTTTTTAGAAATATCTCCATCATAATTATCTCTAACTTGTACTTCTTCTTTAACATATTTACTACCTGGACACAAATAAATCTTTTTAGTCGCATCAATAATAATATTAGGTTTTTCGTTATCAACTACTTCAATAGTTCTAACTACTTTTTTACCAAATAAACCAGGAACTTCATAAACAACTTCATAAGTACCTAATTTATCAGAATTAACCTTTCCTTTAACCTTTACCTCATTATTTATACTTTTTCCAAATCTAGAAGCATTATACCCCTTTTCCTTATATTTTTCTTTATAATTTAAAGTAATATTTCTATCTCCCTTAAGATCAATTTGTGCAAAGCATAAATAAATTCCCCATAAAACAAATAATACTAAGAAATTTAAAAATAAAAATAATAAAAAAGTCTTATTAATTCTACGTTTAGTAACTACATTTACTTCCATATACACTACCACTCTCTTTATAAAAATTATATCATTATTTTAATATTTGTCTACTCGTTAATATTTCTTATTTTTAATAAATTCTCCTAAAATTTTATCAAGAGCCTTCTTCTCAATTCTAGAAACATAACTCCTAGAAATATTTAATTTCTTAGAAATAACTCTTTGTGTTTCACATGGTTTATTAAATAAACCATATCTTCTAATAATAATTTCTTTTTCTCTAGGACTCAAAACATCTAAATATTTATTTAAAAGACTAATGTTTTCTTTTAACTCTAATCCATCTAAAAAATCAGGACTACTTGCTTTAATAACATCAATAATAGAAATTTCAGCTCCATCTTTATCATAACCAATAACTTCATTCATAGAAATATCTTTACTATATTTATTATTACTTCTAAAAAACATCAATACTTCATTTTCAATACATTTAGCACAATAAGTAGTAATCTTAACTCCCTTATCAGGAGAATAAGTATCTACTCCCTTTATTAATCCAATTGTCCCAATACTAATTAAATCATCGTTAGATATATACTTACTTTCATACTTTTTTATAATATGTGCAACTAATCTTAAATTATGTTCAATAAGTTTATTTCTTGCATCACTATCCCCTAACATTTTCTTCTTTATACATTCTTCCTCTTCTTCACTACTTAAAGGTTCTAAAAAACTAGTTACAGAATAACTTCCAGTAAAACAAAATAAATTTCTAAAAAAATCAAATAAAAAAAACATATAATCACTCCCCTAAATTATATGTCTAAAAAAATCAAATTTTGTCAGTAACTATCATTTTCTTTTTATTAATAAAATAATAAACAAAACATCCAATACTAGAACCAATTGTATCAAGTAAAACATCTTTAATTTGACCACTTCTACCAGGCACTAACATTTGATGTATCTCATCACTACAAGCATATAAAAAAGATATAAAAATTGCTAGCAATAAAACTTTATAATTAACAACCATAAATTCTTTTAAAAAACTAATAATTAATAATCCAAGTATTAAATATACAAATAAATGAGCTCCTTTTCTAACTGGAATAACTAAATAGTCAATCCATTTTTCTTTTTCATTATCATTAAGTTCTCTTCCCATAATAGTTTCAACTACTCTAATAATTAATCCATCACTTTTACCAGTAGAAACCTTACCAGAATCATTTGAAAAAGAAAAAATTAAACCCATCCAGAAAATAATTAATATAAATTTAATAATCTTTTTTATCATACTATCACCATAATAAAATATATCTAAAATTACTTATTTTTGCAAGAAAAAAGAAGCCTAAGCTTCTATCTATTACAACATCCATTATTATCATTACCTCTAAATAAAAATAAAATAATAAATATAATTAATACAATCCATAACCAAGAACCATTACCATTATTATTACCATAGTTACAACAACCACCATAATACATAAGCATTCTCCTTTCAATATATTATATTAGAAATAAAAAAAAGAGTGAATTTCACTCTTTATTTTCTACAAACAACTTGAGCTTGAGGCTCATCACTAACATAATATTCTCTTGAACTATTTAAGTTAACAAAGAAATTTTCAATTCTTACATTATGAATATCACTAACTTTATAACTAGCAATATCAACAGTACCAGAAAAAGGTTTTTCACCTTTTAATTCAATTTCTAAAGGTTCTGTTGCACAAATATCATATTTAGAATCATAATCACCTAAACAGATATCTCCATTACTAGTAATATAATAACATCCATCAGGAATATCTTCTCCTCCATTAATATATGAAAGAATAGTTCTATCAACTTCACTTCTAAAAGTAATAACATTATTCATTAATACTTCTTCATTTGAATGTTCTACTGCATTAATAATAGTAGGAACCATTGCTACTAAAATCATACATATAATTAATATAACTAAAAACATTTCTTTTGAGCCAACGCCACGATTATTTAACTTCATATTTACACCCCTATTTACGTTCTTCCTTTATAGTTCTATTTACTACTGCTTGATATGCTTCTTCAACATCATTAAAGTAAATAGTTTCATTCTTTAACTTTTGATATGTTTCATTTCCTTTACCAAGTATTAAAACCATATCTTTTTCATTAGCCATATCTATAGCCTTTTGAATAGCTTCACGTCTATCAATAACTACTTCATAATTATCTTTTGTATCTTTAAAATTCTTAATAATATCTTCACAAATATTAACAGGATCTTCACTTCTAGGATCTTCATAAGTAAATATTGCATAAGTAGCATTATTTACAACAACATCTCCAACTTGTGGCCTTTTTAAATAATCTCTTTCTCCAGCTTGTCCAATAACAACAATACTACGATTAATATCTAAAGTATGAACAAAATTAAGAAGTCTTGCTATCCCATTAGGAGTATGTGCATAATCAACCATTACATAATAAGGGCTCTTAGTATTTAATAGTTGTAATCTACCATCTATATATATACTATCAATATTTTTAAGTAAATCTTCTAATTTAAATCCAAGTTCTAAACAAGTAAGTAAAGCAGCAGCTAAATTATATACATTAAAATCTCCTAGTAATGGACTAACAAAACTAAATTCATTGCCTTTGTAATTAAAGGTAATATCAGTTTTATTAGGAAATACCTTAAACTCTACTATTTGTAATGTATTATCTTTATCTAAACCATATGTATATACTTTACCATTACATACACTTCTAACTTGTTCATAGAATTTATCATCTTTATTTAAAACACAAATTCCATCTTTTTTAGTTTGTTTAAATAATTGTAATTTACATTCAACATAATTTTCAAAACTACCATGAATATTTAAATGCTCACTAGTAATATTAGTATATACTGAAGCATCATATTCCATAGCTTGAAGTCTTCCTCTAAAGAATGCTTCACTACTTGCTTCAGTTGCAGCATACTTACAATTAAATCTAACAAATTCATCTAAATAATCATAAAGTAAATGCGCATCAGGTGTAGTATTAGGATTATCTCCTTTAAAAGCAGCACAACTTCTACCATTAGTACCAATATAACCACATAAGTCACTACCAATTAAATTTTGAATAATTGTTGCAACACTTGTTTTACCATCAGTACCAGTAACACCAATCATCTTTAACTTCTTATCTGGATAATCATATAATTTTTGACATAAATAAGGAAGTTCTCTATTAGTATCAGGAACCTTAATAATAGGTACACTCTTATCTCTAATATCCTTACTTACAACAATTGCACTAGCACCATTTTCAATAGCATTATCAATAAAATCATGTCTATCAGCAGTAACACCCATAGTACATACAAATAAATCTCCAGGTTCTACTTCTTTAGAATTAATAGAAACCCTTTTAATAACTATATCTGTCCCTATACCAGGATACAAATCATTTAACTTTTTCATTTTCTCACCTAACTTCATTATACAGTAAAGGTTTTATAAATAAAAGTTTTTTCCTTGATATAACACTTAATTTACGTTAAAATTAGTTAAGGTGATAAAAATGAAAACATTAATTATAGGTGCCGGAAGTGACTTAGGAGTTCATATTGATGGAGCTCATATCGGCCCAGTCCAACTAGCAAGTGATTTACAAAGTTTTTATAAAGGAGATAAACTTTCATTTATTCAAGATGAAAGTATCTTAAAAAGTAGAAACCTATCAGATCGTAGAAAAAATGAATATGATATTGATAAATTCAATACATCAGTATATAAAGCAATAGTAGATAACTACAATAAAGAAGATATTTTTCCTATTCTTTTAGGAGGAGATCATTCAGTAGCTGTAGCATCAGCCCTAGCAAGTGCTAAAAAATATACAGATATTGGTATTATATGGATAGATGCACATGGTGATTTCAATACATTTGATACAACAATAACAGGAAATATCCATGGACTACCATTAGCTGCAATAACTGGTTATAAAAACCATGAACTAAGATACTTCCACGATGGCAATACGATTAATCCTCAGAATGCAGTCGTAGTTGGCGCTAGAAGTCTTGATCCAGCGGAAAAAGATAACCTAAGATATGCTGGAGTAACTGTATTTACAACAGAGGATATAAAAACACGTGGTGTTGATGCAGTAATGAATGAAGCATTTGAAATTGCAACAAAAAGAACTAAAGGTGTTCACGTAAGTTTCGATCTTGATGTAATCGATCCATCTTTAGCACCTGGTGTATCAGTTCCTGAATTCGATGGACTCACAGTTGAAGAAGCAATGGCAATTAATAAAAATATCGTTAATCACTTTGATCATGTAGTATCATACGATTTAGTTGAATATAACCCACTAAGAGATATAGATAGAAAAACAGAACAAATCGCAATTAACTTAATTGCTCAAATAATAAAAAATGCTGAAAAAAAAGATAAATACGGAAAAATAGATTTAACACAACATCAAGCAGAACAATACAAAATAAAAATTGTTCCTCCAAAAGAAGAACAAACTGAAACAAATCCTGGATTTAAGATTGTGCCGCCAAGTGAACCAACACCAGAACCTACACCAACAGAAACTATTACACAACCACCAGTAGAAACCCCACAACCAACAGTTGAACCTACACAAGCAGAAACACCACAACCAACACTACCACAACTTGATAGATTATAAAAACAAAAACAACTCAAAATACTTGGGTTGTTTTTAAACTGGTATAGGAGTTGGATGCACTACACCACTTGAATTATCAACCGTACTATAAGTAAGTCCGATATCACCAAATTCTGCTTTAAAATCTCCATCTGCTAGATTACTATTATCAGTATATGAAATAGTAACTACAATCTTTTCATATAATCCTTTTCCTAAACTATGACCTGTAATACCACTTGTAGAACTCATAACTGATGTTGTTGTTCCAACATCAATACTAACATTAATATCATTACATGCAGCTTCTAAAAGTGAACTTGTAACCGAACTACTATCAATTGCTGTACAAACTTTACTAGAACTTCCTCCATCTACATTATTAAATTTTATTCCAGTTAAATAGGCATTATATGCACCTGCGTTATAAGCATAAAATTCATACTTAACACTTTGACCAGGTCCAGTAAATGTTGCCGTTAAATCTTTTATAGTTGGAACATCTCCAGTATTATCAATACTAGCACTTCCAGCTTTAGCATCACCTGTAACAGTTCCATTAACTTTATTAGTTAGAAAAGAGGAACCACTAGACGAAAATAAAACTTTAAATGCACTAGAATCAGGTTTTACAATAGCATTCGAACTAATTGTAAGTTCAGATGAAAAAGCAGAAAAACCTATGCTCATCATACAAACACAAACTAATAATAATACAAAATAAATTTTTCTTCTTTTTCTATATCTTGCTATCATATTTAACTCCTCTCTTTATTATTATATTTTTAACATAAAAGGCGTCCAGGACCATAAGTATATCCTGCAGCTATTTCCCTTTCAGGACGACTACCATCAATTATTACAGAATCATATAAAACTATTGAGTTACATTGGCTATAAGCTCCTATAGTATTATATTCACTCTCAACCCATTCTTCCCATGTCATTCCAAGTTCTGCTGACAATTCATAAGAAACATTTTGATCACTATATGAGAAATTAATAACCCTACTTTCATTATCAACAGTACTATAAACAAATTCAATATCTCCAAATTCAACTGTGAAAGGTCCATCAGCTAAAACTCCTTCATCAGAATGCTTAACTTCAAGATAAACACTTTGATAAGCATCAACTTCTAATTTTTTATTCTTATAAAGTGTAGATGTATTTGCAAAAGCATCTTCAACATAAATTTCAATATAGATATTATCACATGCTACACTTACTAAACTCGCAGAAGTATCTCCAACAGGTGTACATATTTTATTGGAGTCTTTTCCTTCTACATTCGAAAACTTAATTTCTTTTAAATAAGCATCAAATTTTCCAAAATTTGCAACCCAAAATTCATATGCAACATACTGACCATCACCAGTAAAATTAACACTTAAATCTTTTATATAAGTTTCATTAACATAAACACTAGAACCACTTGCTCCTTCTGATGCATATGGTTCTACAAGACCAGATCCACCAGCACTAGCCATTATAGAAGAATCAATAAACCTAACAGCAAAGTCACTACTATTTGGACTTACCGTTGCACTTGATGAAATATTTAATGTAGTTGAAAATGCCGCAAAACCAATTCCAAGTCCAAATGCTGCAATCGCAAATAAAGTTATTAAAAACGCCTGTCTTCTTCTATAAATATTTGAGCTATACATAAAACCTCCTACACATTATTTTTTATTCTTTTTACTACCAACTTTATTAGTTAAGCCATTCTTCCCTTCCATCTCAGTTTTAGATAAGTATGTCAAAGTTAACGAACCAAACTCCACAACAAAATCTCCATCAACCAAAGTACCATTTTTATCATACTTAATTGTAACAACAACTTTTTCACTACTGCCAGAACTTAAAATATGATCTTTAATCCCAGTAATAGATCCATCAGTAATTACATTACTTCCCGCTTTAACAACCATACTAATTGATTCACAAGCACTACTTACTAAATATCTATTTGTATTTCTAGGATCAACCGCTCTACATTGTTTAAAGAAGTTACCACCATTAACATTAGCATAAGTAATAGTATCTAAATAAGCATCATATTTACTTGTATTATGTGAATAAAAAGTATAAGTTACTTCTTGCCCAGGTTTAGTAAATCTAACTTGTATATTAGCAATAGTATTTTTTTCATTTTTAACTACTTCCGCAGTACCAGTACTTTCACCACTATTTGAAACACCAGTAACTTCTGTCTTAGAAGTTTCTTCTGTAACATCTTTATCATCATCTATCTTATCAATATCTTTAATAGGAGAAAAAACAATATTAACATCACTATCATTAGGTTTAACTATTGGTTTATCCTTAATATTTGCTTCTCTAGACTTTGAAAACGCCCAAATACAAAACAATAAAACTAAAATTGCAATTATTAAAGCAATTATTTCAAACTTTTTAGACTTTCTTTCTTTTTCTTTCATAAACAACCACCATTTTACTATTATAATCTAATTTAATTATAACATTATTTTATAAAATATTTAAACAAATATAATTACTTTACAAAAAAGGATAGTAAACTATCCTTCTATATATATTCCATTATCTTTTTGTATTTCTGGATACCAATTAGGAAAATCGACACTATAAGTAGACATATACTCCTGTCTTAATCCATCATAATACCAGCTTGCACTCTCATCCTTAGCACTTGTCGCAACAGTAGAATCATAAAAATAGTACTTACCATCCACCTCTACTACATTCCACATATGTGGACCAGTAGTATTACCAGTTATAGTATATGAATTAATCCCAATATTTTGAAATATTACCTGACTTGCTTTTGCAAATCCTGCACAAACTGCATTATTTTTCATAAATACATTATAAATAGATTGGTTCTTAGACATATAAGTAAACATCTTATCATAAGTATTATTTTCTCCAATCCATTCATATACATATCTAATCTTTTCTTTATCAGACATATCTTTAGTATCATCTTTTATATTATCAATTATTCTTTGAATCTTCATTTCTCCAATAGTTGCTGCTATAGGATTACTTACTGCAAATTGTAATTTTAATTTAAATCCTTTATCACTTCTATATGACCAACTATATCCAGCATAATTAATAAGTTCAGGATGATCAACTAAAATAGCATCATGTGCCCTTCCAATCAAATTACCACAATCATTGTAATCAACACATTGAAACTCATTAAAATCAATTTCTAAATTACTTTTATATTTTCTAGTATTATCAAGCATAAATCTATACATTTGTTTTTCTCTATCATTTAAAAATTCATTATAAATTCTTCCATCTGACATGTATATTTCATTAACATAATGTAAATCATCTTTATTAATTAACTTATTACCATCAACTAAAATAGTAAAGTTAGAATAAACATATACAGAAAATATAGTAATTAATATTAGTAAAAATTTATTATTCTTAAAAAAAGTATGTTTACCTTCAGAAACATCATAACAATAAACACCACTTAAATATCCTAAATATGGATACATAATAAATGGTAAAACCACAGTAAATAAACTAGAAATTTTTCCTTTACCAAAAGCATCATTTACTAAGAAAGGTAAAAGTACACATAAAAGTGTCGCAATAAACATTCTATCTGGTAAAAATATTAAACCAAGTGCCAGTAACATTAATAAAACTGGAGGAAATTCAATTATAGTTAAAAATAAATAAATATTATAAAAAGGAATTAACCCCTTAAAAAAACTATAACCAGCCTTCTTAATAAAACCAGGTATTGATATTAATAATGATATTAAACAAATTGCTACTAACATACACTTCACCTATCTTATTAAAGTATACAATAAATTAATAAATAAAAAAAGATTGTATCTAATTTTTTAGATTACAATCTAATAATTAGTAACTATTAATAAAAAATTATTCAGTAAAGAACTCGGAGCCATCATCAATTGTATCGCCAGCATATTGACCAGATACTTTTTTATCATCTCCTGTATATATATAACCGCCCGTTGCAAAACCCGAAGTCATACCTGTACCTGTTTGCGGTAAATATTCATAAAATCCATCAGTATTATACCCAGACTCCAACCAGTCTGCCCACGAAGTATAATTCTCCTCTTTTGGTTCAGCATAATACTTTTTACCATCTACAGTAAATGAGATTAAATTTGCAGCAGCATCGACGGTACTATAAGTAAGTCCAATATCTCCAAATTCTACTTTAAAGTCACCATCCGCTAGATTACTATTATCAGTATATGAAATAGTAACTACAATCTTTTCATATAATCCTTTTCCTAAACTATGCCCCAAAATTACATTAGTCGAACTCATAACTGATGTGGTGGTTCCAACATCAACACTTACATTAATATCATTACAGGCAGCAGTTAATAAAGAACTTGTCACCGAACTACTATCAATTGCAGTACAAACTTTACTAGAACTTTCTCCATCTACATTATTAAATTTTATTCCAGTTAAATAGGCATTATATGCACCTGCATTATATGCATAAAATTCATACTTAACGCTTTGACCCGGTCCAGTAAATGTTGCAGTTAAATCTTTTATAGTTGGAACATCTCCAGTATTATCAATACTAGCGCTTCCTGCTTTAGCATCCCCTGTAACGGTACCATTAACTTTATTAGTTAGAAAAGAGGAACCACTAGATGAAAATAAAACTTTAAATGCACTAGAATCAGGTTTTACAATAGCATTCGAACTAATTGTAAGTTCTGATGAAAAAGCCGAAAAACCTATACTCATCATACAAATACAAACTAATAATAAAACAAAATAAATTTTTCTTCTTTTTCTATATCTTGCTATCATATAAACTCCTTTCTTATTTATAATAATATTTAATCAATTGCACTTGAAAATAAAAAATTAACTCGAGGATATTCAATAGTAAAAGGTCCATCTGCTAAAGCAGCAGTATAATTATCAGTTTCAATATAAAGATAATTCATAACAATCTTAAAAAAGACAGACTCACCTTTTTTTAAAATATAACCATCGCCTAATACTTCATCAACAACTACAGTTCCTTCAGAATCATAAAACCCCATAGATCTCTTTATATAACTACAAGCATCATCAACTAGTTCTTGAGTTGTCCCTTGTAAAGCAGTACAAACTTTTTCACCAACAGATCCAGGATAACTCACTTTAGCATCATATAACCCCTCATTCTTTATAACAAAGTAGTATGTTGACTCACAAGTGCTTGGTCCAACAACATTTACAGAAAAATCAATTGAATGAGTTGAATTATCAATAGAAGCATTATCGCCATCTATTACAACAGGACAACTAGTATGATAATGAATCTTTGATTCAGTCAAAGATCCATAATACTGTTCGTCATAAAATACCCCAGTAAAATTATCAGAAAAGTTGATATTACTATTAATACCATAAATTCTAATTTTAAAATCATCACTATTAGGACTAACACTTGCACTAGACGAAATGTTTAAAGTACTAGAAAATGCAGCAAAACCTAAAGACATTCCTGTAATAGCTATTACTAATGCAATTATTGATAAAATTTTAATTTGTCTTTGTTTTTCCATAACTACACTTCCTATCATATTAAGTATAACATAATACTTATTTACTATAAACCTTTTAATACCCTACTTTACACAATAAAAAAAGCAAGATTTCTCTTGCTTATTGGATTTAATTAATAATTTCTTTCTCTTAAGAATGGAGGTAAATCATAGATGTCTCCATCTCCATTATCTTCATCTTCATTTTCTAAGACTTCAGGATTAACTCCATAAGAGATATCTTCTCTAACTGGAGCAGTTCTTCTTGTTTGATTAACATTACTAAATACTGGTTCTTGAACTACTTGAGGTTTCTTTTTATCAAATCCTGTAGCAATTACAGTAACAATAACTTCATCACTTAAGTTTTCATTAATAACTGATCCGAAGATTGTATTAATATCTGTATTAGCAGCAGCTCTAACGACTTCAGCAGCTTGTTCAGCTTCGAATAATGTTAAGTTAACTCCACCTGTGATATTAATAATTGCATCTGTAGCACCTTCAATTGAGTTTTCAAGAAGCGCTGATGAAACAGCTTGTCTAGCAGCTTCAATAGCTCTATCTTCACCCATACCGATACCGATACCAATTAATGCTCTTCCTGATTTTTCCATTACTGCTCTAACGTCAGCAAAGTCTAAGTTAACAAGTCCTACTACAGCGATTAAATCTGAAATGGATTGAACACCACGACGTAACACATTATCAACTTCTTTAAATGCTTCTAACATTGGAGTTGATTTATCAATAATTTCTCTTAATCTATCATTTGGAATAACGATTAAAGTATCAACATGTTTCTTTAACTCATCAATTCCTGCTAATGCATTTTCCATTCTTCTCTTTCCTTCAAATGAGAATGGTTTAGTAACAATAGCAACTGTTAATGCTCCAAGTGCTTGAGCGATTTCAGCAACAACTGGTGCAGCTCCCGTACCAGTTCCACCACCCATACCACAAGTGATGAAAATCATATCTGCTCCAGCTAAAGCATCTTCTATTTCTTTCTTAGATTCAATAGCAGCTTCTTTTCCAATTTCTGGTCTTCCACCTGCTCCTAATCCTTCAGCAAGTGAAGCTCCTAATTGAATTTTAATATCTGCTTTTGATGTATTTAATACTTGTAAATCTGTATTAGCAGCGATAAATTCAACGCCTTTAACTCCAGATTCTACCATTCGGTTGATGGCATTACCACCACCACCACCTAGTCCAATAACTTTTATTTTTGCTAACTGATCCATTTCTAATCCGCCTAACATACCTCGTCCTCCTTAATTATCAAAAAAATGTCCAAACACTTTACTTATGATATTATCATTATTTGTTAGTTTTTGTCCTGTTGAAATTAAACTTTCAATATCTTCTTTGTTTAGCATATTATAGCTTTTTCCTCTTAAAGATAGTTTATCATCAAAATATTTAACAATACCTAATGCACTGCTGTATTTATTGTGTCTAATTCCCATTGTCGAAATATTGCAGACTTTAGCTAAATTACCAAATTCTTCTTCAATTAAATACGAAAAACCAGCAATTTCACTTAAACCACCTGTTATAATTATATAACGTATTTCTCTATTTGTTAAGTTTTTTATTTCATTTTTAGCAAACTTTAGTATTTCTCTAAGTCTTGCTTCAACAATTTTAGAGATTCCAACTTGAGAAATAACCTTTTTCTCACAATTTTTATCTTTAACTTCAACTATATCATTATTATCTGCATAACTACTCATACTAACTGCAAAAGTCTCTTTTAACTTTCTTGCATCATTATTATGAATCTTAAATACATATGAAATATCTTTATCTACATTATAACTACCTATAGGTATAATTGAATGTTTAATTTGAATACCTTTATTAAATACTGAAATATTAGTAGAAGTCTCTCCAATATTTATAATAGCACCTACTACATCATCATATCTATCATTCTTAATAGTATAATAATCACCCGTAGAACTAAATGCTATATCAACAGCTTCAACTCCACTTAATTTTAATACTTCAAGTATTCTATATAATCCTTCTTTAGGAAGTGTACTAATAACTACTCTAGTTTCTAATACTTCTCCCTTCATTCCTTTAGGATCTTTAATATTTTCTTGTTCATCTAATTTAAAACTAATTGGTGTTGCAGTAACAAGCTCATATTCATCAAAGTTTTGTCCTCTTAAAGCATCATTAATCGCATTAGAAATATCTTCTCCAGATACACACTCTGTATATAAAACATCACTACTTCCAACTACAATATCCATCTTACAATCAGTTGGAGGTACACATGCAACAACTTTAGTTATTTTAATACCTAACATATCAGAAACTTCTTTAATAGCTTCTTTAACACAAGCAATCGCTGATTTCATCTCAACTACTTGCCCATTCTTTATACCAGAAGACGCAGTCGAAACAGATGCTAAAACATGATATTGATCATCATTTTTTTCTAAAACAACAATCTTTATACTATTTGTACCAAGTTCAATTCCTGTATAAATATTCTTCATCAAATGCATCTCCTATTCTTAAAGATAATTATACTATATTTTTAAATTTTAGAAAAGTATTTTAATCTTTTTTATTATCTTTATCACTCTCAATAATATAAAACTCAAAATTATATATTTCATCTACTTTAGTACCATTATTCAAAACATAATTTAAAGCAGTCTTATCAGTCTGTTTAGACCCTTTATAAGAAAACTTATTAATAACAAAAATCTTATCTTTATTATCTTCTAAAGCTTTATATAACTTTTTAGACCCATTATATCCCCAGTTCCCTGTATTAATTAAATCAAAATAATTAATATCTATATCCATAACCATCTTATAATAATAACTTTGTTCAAATAATAGTAACATTCCCTTATCTTTATATTCATTAAGTTTATTAACTACCTCATGAGTTTCTTTAATATGTTTATCTGATATAAATCTATACTGAAAATATTTAATATCATTAGGATAAATAAACTTAGATTCTCCTATAGAAATAAAAGTATTAACCAAAACTAAACCAATTAATGAACCATACATAAGTAAATCTAAATTAATTCTTTTTATCTTAATTTTACCAATAATTATAAATAATAATCCAAGTAAGAAAAACTTAAAATGAAAATAGTCAAACATAGGAATAGTAATACTAGAAAAAGCTAATATATAATAATTATTTATATTTTTCTTATCTTTAACAATTGTATAAATAATAAACCCAATACAAATAAAGAATAAAATAATAACAAATATACTTCCAATATAATTTTCTTTTCCAAAATCAAACATACCAAGTATACATAAATCAAAAAACTCTTTATAACAATTACTTAAAAATATATAAATTATAAATATAGAAACAGGAACAAATGCCCCTAATACTCTTTTAAAAAATTTCTTATAATCTTTAAATAAATAATAAATAGAAACTAAAGCTAAACAACCACCAACACTCTGTTTAGTAAGTACCGCAAGTCCTATAACAATTCCAATTAAATAATCATTACACTCCTTCTTTTCCATAAAAAGAAGTAATAAAAACAAGAAAAATACAAAGAAATTATAACTAGCATAAATCATATCATAATTAAAGAAAAATAATATTAATAAAATATTGGCATTCTTGCCAAATAGTTTTTCTAACAAAACATAAACTAAAGTTATTAATAAACTTTGACATACATTAACAACTAATAAATTAGATCCAAATATATAAAATGGTAATGAAAATAAAAATGGAAAAAATGGTGTAATCACCATATTAAAATCCTTATAAGGAACTAACCCATTATACATATTATGCATAAATCCATAATTCCATATTTCATCTAAATCAAATGGAATAAAATTTAAAAATACTAAAGATAAAATAAATATAAAAACATATTTAAATACCCATTTATATTTCATAAAATCACTCCTTATAATAAACTTTAAAACCATACTTCTCATCAATTAATTTATAATTATCCATTATATGTTTAGCAATATCTTTAGAAAATTGAGAAAACTCATTTTTACTATTATAATCAATCATCGATACTATAAATATTTGATTATTCATATCTTTAATTTTATCAATCATACCCTTAGTACCATTATAACCATAATTACCATCATAAAGTAAACTAAAATACGAAAACTCTTTATCATTAGAAATAGTATGAAGCATCGAATAATATCCAATCACAATAGGATTATCAAAACTATTAACATACTCATTCATAATAAGTAAATTCTTATAAGTACCTTCTCTATGTAAAGTATATCTAAAATGATTAATATCCTTTGTTACGCATAAATCTAAACTAAGTGTCCAAAACATAAAACAAAGAAAAGAAAAAGTAATTGAAACACAAGTTCCTATTCTAACAATTTCTTTTTCATGCTTATTAATATAAGGTAAAAACATCATCATAAAACAAGTTAACCAAAAAGCAACATATACAACGTCACATATAGGTATCAAAAATAAACTACCACATATTAAATAATATAAATTCTTATCATTCTTATGTTTAATTAAAAATATAATTGCTATTAAGAAAGTAATAATAGAAATAATAGTCCATACTAATTTAATATGTCCTCCACCTACTCCATTATTGGATGCAAAATCAAAAATACCAAACAAACATAAATCAAAGAAATTATATAAAGCACCATTTATAAGCAAATAAATTAAAAAGATAAAACACGGTACTAAAAATCCTACAAATCTTTTTAATATCTTTTTAAACTCTTTACGATAAATAATCAAAGTTGGAATTATTAAAAAACATCCAATAGTTTGTTTAGTCATAACTGAAAGTCCTAAAATAAAACCAATTAAATAATCTTTATCAGAATACTTATTTTCCATATAAATAAGTAATATTATAAAAAATAAAACTAAAGAATTATAAGTAGGAATTAAATTCATATAAGTAAAAAAAGAAACCACTAATAAAAGTAATAAACTCTTTTTACCAAATAATTTATAAAGTAATATTACATCAAACGTAACAATTAATGCTTGAGAAATATTTATCATAATAAAATCATCATAAATATGTAAAAACAAAGACTGATACATTGCATATAAAGGCGTAACAATCATATTAAAATCTCTATATGGGACTTGTCCCATACTAATGGCTTTACTAAAGCCATAACTATTAATAGGATCACCATAAGTATTAGCAAATCCCAATATCTCTATAGCAAAAAAAGATATTAAAAATATACTTAAAAATATCAAACTATTTTTTAAATACTTTTTCACTATATCACTCCTTATAATAAATATCATGTACTCCTATACTTTTAATAAATTTATAATTATTTATAACATGTTCTGCAACTTCTTTATTAAATTGTTGTCTTACACTATGTCTTTCATAAGCATCCATATTTAAAGCAACATAAACATCTTTTTCATTATCTAACTTATTAATTAATTTATTTGTACCATTATATCCATGATTACCATAATTAAGTAAATCATAATGTGTAATATCATAATCTAAAACAATTTTAACTAAATAAGTATTTTCTGATAATAAAATAGTCTTTTCATTTTCTCTCATAAACTCAGTTATTTCAGTTATTTCTTTAACATTCTTCTTAGGCATAACAGTCCACTCATAATTATTAAAACTAATAATATTTGGTAATGAAAAATCCCATATAAATAAAAACCAAATAATACTTATTGCAGTTGCAAATAAAGTGGCATTAAAGCCAACGTTCTCTGCTTTAATATTAATTTTATCAATAAAAAGTAAAGCTAAAACAAAAGTAAAATAAGAAACATGATTATAATCAAAAAGTGGTACTGCAACAGATGAAAACATTAAAGTATATATAGTCTTCCATCTAATATCCTTATCTTTTCTTTTAATAAAAAGATAACTTATTAAAAAAATAATTTCTAATATAAATAAATAGAAATAAAAATCAGTAAAATATCTACTTAAACCACCATTCTTACTAGCAAAATCAAACATACCAAATAAACACATATCAAAAAATGACACAAAACTACCAGTAAGAAGTAAATAAATTAAGAATATAAAACAAGGTATAAAGAATCCACCAATTCTTCTAAAAAACTTTCTATAATCTTTAAATAAATATACAAAACTAGGTAAACACATAAAAAATCCAACTGTTTGCTTTGACAACATCATTAAAGCTAAAACAACTCCAATTAAATAGTCAGATTTTTTGTTTTTTTCTAAATACATTAAAATAATAAATAATAAAATAAGTAAGAAATTATATCCCTGAAATAATACCGTTACACAAGGTATTGGAATTGGTAAAAACAAAACAATTAATGCAATCCAAGCATTCTTATCAAATAATTTAAATAAGAAATAAAACATTACACATAAAAATGTTGCTTGAACTAAATTAAATAAAATTAAACTATGACCAAATAGCATAAATGGCACTGCATAAACAAATGCTCCTAATGGAGGAATAATCATATTAAAATCTCTATAAGGAACTTCTCCTCTACTAACAGCATAACTAAATCCATAGTTATATACTTGATCCCCAGAAAAATTCATATAAAAAAACTGTAAGCACAAAAAGAAAACTATAAATAAAACAACATATTTAATATTTTTCTTAAGTATTGCTTGCAGTTTCATATTTCTTACTCCTTTATTTGGAAATGATTACCATTATCTAGATATAGTATACCATGTCTATCTTCTAATTGTTTTAAAACATCATTATAATAATTAATCATCTTAAATTTAGTTAAAGTAAGATAAACCATATTACCATCATCCATATAAAGGACAAATCTTTCTTTATCTAAATCATTAGGAACATATTCAATATCAGATATTTTTTGTAATATATCTACTTTAATATTTTTCATTCCTTTAATAAATTCTTTATATTCATCATCAGGTACATAATTCATAAGTCTTGGTACTCTAAATAAATAGTCACTTGTTACATTAAGAGTCTTACCATCAGAAAAGACTATTTTACCATTTTCATTTTCTTTAGAAAAAAGCGCCCTATTTTCTTCTACTTCAATAACTATTTTAAAAAACCATTTTCTCTTTATTTTAGCATCAACAATATAATTAGATTTTTCTAATTTCTTTTTAGCTTTCTTAGTACTAGTTAACCAAAACGAAGGATATTTCTTATATCCAGATAAACTAAGAATATAATCATCATTTAAATAACTATTACCCTTAACTATTAAATTTTTAACAGGAATTTTCAAACATAAATAAACGCCAAAAAATAGTCCAGAAGCGACTATTAATATTAATAATAAATTAAATACTTTCAATTTTCTCTTCTTAACTATTTTCTTTGCCATATCCCTTATTACTCCCAGTTAACAAATTCTTGTTCTATTTTCATATCTACATCATATTCTTCTAAAACCTTTTGATGTACAAGTTCTATTAATTTCTTAATATCACTACCCTTAGCCTTCTTATAATTAATAATAAAATTTGCATGCTTTTCACTAACCATGGCTCCGCCAATAGTTTTACCTTTAAGACCTAAGTCTTCAATTAATTTACCAGCAAACATTCCTTCTGGATTTCTAAATACAGATCCTGCAGAAGGATATTCTAAAGGTTGTGATTCCATTCTTCTTTGACGTCTTTCTTTAATAACTTCATCTAGTGCATTCTTATCACCTTTAGTAAGTTTTAAAACTGCTTCTAAACAAATATATCCTGGATGAGTTTGTAAGAAAGAAGTTCTATAATGGAAATTCATTTCTTTATTTTCTAATGTAATAATCTTAAGTTCTGGAGTTAATACTTTAACCTCAGTAACAACATATCCCATATCACTCTTATAAGCCCCTGCATTCATAAATACAGCTCCACCTACAGTACCAGGAATACCTGATGCAAATTCAAGTCCAGCAAGACCTTTTCTAGCAGTAAGTAAACTTAACTTCATTAAAGAATATCCTGCACCAACTCTAACCTTATTTCTACCAAAGAACTCTAAATTATCAAGTTCACTAAGTCTAATAATAACGCCATCATAAACATCATCACTAAATAATACATTAGAACCAAGTCCTAACACTTTATGTTTAATATTTTGACTTTTTAATAACTTTAATAACTTAATTAAATGATCAACACTCTTAGGATAAACCATAACTTTAGCTTTACCACCAACTTTATAAGTTGTATGTTTACTAAGCGGAACATCCTTTTCACATTTACCAACATTAGCTTGTTCTACTAATTCATATAATTCATTTTTCATAATCTCACCCGATTGTCTTTCTAATCTCATTGTATATTCTAGTTGCAGAGTCAACAACACCTAGTTTTTTACTAGCACAAGCCATTTTTTCATAAGCTTCATTGTCATCTAACAATTTATCAATTTCACTAATTAATCTATCTTTTTCGAATTCATCTTCTGTAACAATTGTACATGCTCCTAAATCTTCTAATTCCTTAGCATTCATATATTGATGATTATGAGTAACATATGGTGAAGGAACTAATATTGCAGGAAGCCCAATAGCAGTAATTTCAGCAATAGTAGATGCCCCTGCACGAGATACAATTAAATCAGTATCCTTTAATACATTAATAAAATTATCTAAGAAAGGAACAATATGTACATTAGAAGGAGTATCAACATCCATATAATCATCAATATATCCCTTACCAGTAACAACAACTACTTGATACTTTTTATTTTTAAATCCTGGAATTAACTCCTTTAATTTCTTTGTCATAGTAAGTGAGCCAAGTGATCCCATAACAATAATAACTAACTTTTTATCACTATCAAATCCCATACTCTTCTTAGTAACTTTCTTAACATCAATAATCTCTTCACTTCTAGGATTTCCAGTATAAACAACATTTTTATTTTTAAATAGTTTTAAACTATTAGGAAGTGAAACACATACACAACTAGCAAATCTAGCTAACATCTTATTAGAAAGTCCAGGTATAGAATTTTGTTCATGAATAACAGTCTTATATCCTAACTTATTAGCAGCAGTTAAAACAGGTAAAGTAATATACCCACCTACTCCAATAACCACATCCGGATTAAATTTTTTTATTTCTTCTTTCGCATCATTAACTGCTTTATTATATTTTTTAAAAACACTAATATTTTTAAATAAATTCTTACGATTTAAACCAACTACCTCAAGTCCAACATATGGAATACCTAATTTAGGTACA
>JAGARQ010000062.1 GCA_017622175.1 Bacilli bacterium
AACTCATCATCAGTACTACTAATAAATTTAAGTAATGATCTAATTAATAATACATATTTAAAAGCAATAACACGTTTTGTAGCAGCCAGTACTTCTTCATCATACGTTGTTAATACAAAAGAAAGTATTTTATTAAATGAAGAAGAAATAAATAATAAAATAAAAGAATTAATTAATGAACAAGAAATAAAATTAGTAATTAATATTAAACCATCAAAAGAAGATTATGACGTAATGTATAAAAAATCGAATAACCTAGACTATACAACTATAAAAGAATTAGAAGATGCCTTTCATGAATCATTAATTACAAATATTAAAGAATATGAAACAAAAGAAGAAAATACGAATTATGACTACATAGAACTATTAATAAATGATTCATATCATAATTTAGAAGAACCGGAAAAAGTAGAAAAAATATCTCAAGCATTAATTAACTTTATAAAGATGTATACTAACTTTTCAGACTAATAAAGGAGGATACTTATGATTCAAGAACAAATAGATAAAATTAAAATATCTGATACAAAAGTAAAGAAACTTATCCAAAGTATAGAAATAAAAGTAGAAGAATTATCAAAAGAAAAAAACTATGACAACCAACTAAAAATAATTGATTCTATTTGTAAAGATAGAAATAAATATCTTACTTATTATTGGACTAGTTATATTGGTTATTTAAAAAATATTAAAGATGAAAAGTATTTAAAATCAGAAGATATCATGGCCAAATACGAAGGGCCATACAATAATTCAGTATATAAGTTTTTTGAAGTAATCGATTCAATAAAAGAAAAAAATCATATTATAAATAAATATGGAAAAAGATTCATTGAATTAGCTCATAATCAAAAAATACTAAAATCAAATGAAATAAAATTATTTGAAGAAGAAAAACATCTTCGTAAAGAATATCGAAAAATTCTTAATAATATTCGTATTAATTTTAATAACGAAGAAATATCTCTTGTTAAATTAAATAAATATTTCATATCAGAGGATGAACAACTTAGAAAAGAAGCATATGATAAAAGCTATGAAGCAATTATTTCAGTAACAAATGAATTAGAAACTATTTTTAATAAACTTTTAAAAGTACGAAAAGAAATAGCTAGATCGACAGATATAAAGTCTTATACAGATTACTCATATATTAAAATGAATAGAGTAGACTATACAGAAAAAGATTTAAAAGTATTTAAAGAAGGTATAGTAAAATACTTTACTCCGTTAAGAGAAAAACTAAAAAAAGAACAAGCTAAAAGATTAAACGAAAAAGAATTATCTTATTATAATGCATCTTATTTATTTAATGATGGTAATGCTAAAACGAATAAAGATTTAGATGAATTATTAAAAATATTAGAGTCTATCTTTAATGATATAAATCCTGAATATGGAAAATTATTTAGATTTATGTTAGATAATAACTTAATTGACTTAGAAGATCGAGAAAATAAAAGTGCAGGAGGTATCACGACATATATTCCAGACTTACAAGTTCCAATCTTTATAAAAAGATATATGGATAACTCTCAAAACTTAATCGCAATTACCCATGAATTTGGTCATTCGCTACAACTATATTTGAATAAAGATAAAAATCTTCATGAAAATAGATGGCCAACATTTGATATATGTGAAATCCATTCAACAACAATGGAATTATTAGTAAGTGAACATATTTCTAAAATATATGGAAATGATACAAAAAAACATTTAATAACTCACTATACTAATTTAATTGACATATTAATTAGAACATCGGCTGTTGATGATTTTAAAAGTATCATATATAATGGAAGTATAAAAGATACAAAAGAAGTAAATGAAGTATGGAAAGATATTTATAAAAAATATTATCCAACTAATAACTACAACTTAGAATATTTTAATAAAGGAATAATGTGGCAAAGAGATATTAATAGAATAGATGATCCGTTCTATGGAATAGACTATGCTCTCGCAACCATCTATGCTTTATCTTTTTATCAAAAATATTTAGAAGATAAAGAAGAGGGTATTAAATCTTTCACAAGTTTTTGTAAAGATGGAGGAGAGATTTCTTTTAAAGAAATAGCTCATAAATATCATTTGCTAAGTCCTTTCAATGAAGATGATTTAATTATGTTATCCCAGTTTTTAGAAAAATTATTATTAAAAATAAACTAATATTAATATTATGATAATAACATATTGACAAAAACAGAATTATATAGTATAATTATAGTCATGTTGAGAGGGAGTAGTCCTTAAATGTTATAGTACGTCATGTAGGTATCAAACCCGTATTATAAAAATAATAACTATTTGGACGAGACTTTTACATTAATGTAAGAGTCTCGTTTTTTGTTTTTATAGAACTCTTCCCAAATGTAAAATATTTCTCTCACAGATTTTGTTCATAACAAAATGTAAAAAACAAGAATACATTTTTTAAAACAAAAGGAGGAATATTTTATGGAAAAGAAAGTAGTTTTAAAAAGTATTAAACCTGAAGAATATGGGGATGAAGTAGTAACTTGTAGAGTTATTGAAAACGCAGATGTAAATGCATACCTTGCGACAATACCGGAAGAAAAGAAATTCCGTGCAACAAAAGTTGCTCCAGTAGTAGCTAGACCTGGTGTAGTTGGTGAAGTAATTCACACAGTTTTATTAACTGAAAGAAATGGTAAAGTTTATATTTTAAGTGAAGAAGACGGAGTAGTTGGACAACGTGAAATCGATGGTAAAATGTATCCTGATATGGTTATCACAAACGTTCACTCAACATCTAATGAACAATATGTTGTTAGAGCTGACAAATTCCTTAGAATGTATACACCAAACGAAGATGGAACATTCACACCAGTAGCAGACGAAAGAGATTTTGCAACAATTGATGAAGACGTAATTATCATGACTGCTTGGGGTAGTGAAGCTGTATGTTTAAGCGGATCAAGTATCGTAACTTATAGTGCTGAAGATAACGACTTCAACACAGTAGAACAAGGTGCTGAAAAGTCAACATATAGAAGAGTAAAACCAAAACAAAAAAAGTTAAGCTAACATAGCTAAAAACTTTAAAAGAGTATCTTTTGATACTCTTTTTTTATTTCGGCAAATATAGACTAAAAAACTGGGTAAACTAACAAATGAAAGGAGAAAATATGAAAAAACAAAACAGTAAAATATTAGTAATAATAGCATTAGCTTTAACAACAGTAGCATTAACATTAGGATTCGCAGCATTTTCAACTACACTAAATATTTCATCAAATGCAACAGTTACTCCTAATATAGCAGATTTTAAAGTCACTATTTATGGTATGAAAACAGAGGAAGCGGCCAATAAATATGCTGAAGATGGAACTTTAACTGAAGAAAGTCTGTCAACAACAATTTCAACACCACCAACACTTGCTGATGAAAATATGTCTGCATCAATTGCAAATATTGATAATACAAATCATACCATTAGTAACATTAAAATCAATTTAGTAAACCCTAGTTCCGAAGTACCTTATTATTTTATAATAAAAAACGAAGGAAAATATGATGTATACTTAGATTTATCAAAATATGAAAAAGAATCAGGAAACTATATGTTAATAAATCAAGGAACTTGTACAGCAGGTGAAGGAACAACTCAAGAGTTATTAGATTTAGCTTGCCCATATATAGCTAGTGTAGTTGCAATATATGGTTCTAGTGGAGAACCAATATCTGCAGGAGAAAATGTTATAAAAATTCCAAAAGATGATTATATTCAACTTGGTTATGCTATTGGTTATATGGACACAGAAAATAGAGCAGATGGTCCATTTACAATTGAGTTTCCAGAAGAACAATTAATATTTTCAACAACAAAATAAAAAGGACTATTTAGTCCTTTTTTTCTAACTCAATTTTAGTACCAATTTTATCTTCTAATAGTTCTGGATTTTCTAAAATATGTCTCATTAACTTTATTGACTTTGCAAAATAAATTCCATCAGCAATTCTTTCATCTAAAGTAAATCCAATATCAACAAACTTTTTATTGTTTTCTTCACGAATAACTCCCACTGTTGCAATAATAGAATTTGTTCCATAATTATTTAAATGATGATAGCAGCAATTAGCTTTAACACTTCCTAAATTAGAAAGCATAACTGTAGTAAAGTTAATATCTCCATCACTTAAGAAACTTGGTAAAATTCCATGATAGTCTAACCATCTTACTAATCCCATAACAATATTTAATAACCATCTTGGTAACTTAGTAACAACCCCTAAAATATCATTCATATCATTAGAGTTTTCTTTTCTAGTTTTAGAAACAATTTTTAATATCTTTTCACTAATATCTTTTAAAGTCATATCATTTTCAGAATTTAAAATAATAAGTCTTTCTTCCGCGTCATCTTCTAATTTGTTTTTCGCAACAAACCCAAAACTGACTTCTTTACGATCATAATATCTTTGTCCTGAAATAAATCTATTTAATAATGGTCTATTATAAATAGTTTTAGCAACCGCAGTAATAATAGCATGAAACATAGTTACTTTTTCATGTTTTTCTTTACCTTCATTAATATTATCTAAATACTTTAAAAGTTTAGTAATATCAATTGTTTCAACATAATAAACTTCGGCCTCACATCTATTTTTCATTAAGAATGGCATAATACCATGGACAGTGTCTACATTCTTAACTCTAATTCCATCTTTTCTCATAAAAACACCTCATATACTAAAATTTTATCATTAAAACAGCTGCTACACAAGTGTCAAATTATAGTCAACATATTGTAAATTTTACAGGAAGAAAGATTTTATAAAAAATTCATGATAAACTATAATAGTAATAGAATGAAGAGGTGTCAAAGTCATGAGAATAGGAATCGATATAGATGATACAATCACAAATTCATATAAAGAAATATTTGAACAAATAGGAAAATATTATAACGTAAATAGTTATTATTTAATTGAAGAAGGTTATAAATACGAAGATGTTTCAAAAGATGAACAAAACTTCCCAGGATATAATAACTTCTGTCGTACTGTTGTAGAAAACTTACTTAAAACAGTTTCAATAAAGCATGGAGCTAAAGAAATGATAAAAAAACTCCAAGAAGAAGGTAACGAAATTATTTTAATTACCGCAAGAGACTACGAAGAGTTTTCTTCTCCATATGATCTTACAAAACAATTCTTAAAAGACAATAATATTTGTTATGATAAATTATATGTAGGAATAAAAGAAAAAGGTAGATTTTGTAGAGAAAATAATATTGATGTTTTAGTTGATGATAGTATAACTCATTGTAAATCTGCAAAAGAAAATAATATCCCACACTTATTATTAGATAACACATTTAATCGTGATATTAAAGAATTAGATAGAGTTTATGGTTGGTATGATGCCTATAATGCTCTTCAAAATTTAAAACAAATAAAATTACAAGAGTCATAAGACTCTTTTTTATTGTGAAAAATAGAGTTTTATTATATAATATAGTACATTAACGAAAGGGGGATTAATATGGTCTTACGTCCAAAAATAGAACTTGCTCATGACTTAATAGAAAATAGATTTGTTTATCGTGCAGATGCTTATTCATTTCAGACACTTTATCCATTCTGCAATGAAAATGTTTCAGGCTATTTAGATTTTCTAGATTTAAAAGATAAATCACTATTAACAGTAGGATCATCAGCAGATCAAGCAATTAGTGCTATTGCTAGAGGTTGTAAAGATATAACTGTATTAGATATCTGCCCTTTAACAGAACCTTACTTTTATTTAAAAAAATCTGCAATTTTATCTCTTCCACAAGAAGATTTTGAAAACTTACTTTTTTATAAAGATTATCCCCGTACTTTTAAATATAATAAAGATCCCTTTAATATAAAAGCCTATCCAGAATTATTAAGAACATTAGAACAAGAATCTCCTGCAGCTCATGATTTTTGGTTAACTTTAGCAGAAACATATAGTGGGGAAATGATTAGAAAAAACTTATTTACTCAAGACGAAGAAAAACCATCAACCACAAGACAATTAACTGATTATTTAAAAAGTCCAAAGACTTATGAAAAAACAAGAGAACTTATTAGAAGAATAAATCCAGAATTTATAAATGCAAACATTACTCATAGGATTCCAACAGATAAAAAATTTGATAATATAGTTTTATCAAATCTAACAACATATTTATCTTATGAACAAATAAGAAATCTTTTAGAATCATTAATTCCTCATCTTAATGAGGGAGGAAAGATAATTTTAGGATATATGTATAGAACAGATGAATATACAAAGTATCAACAAGAATGGGATGTAATATATGATATGGATAGAATTAAAGCCATAGATGAAAACATTTCCGTAAAATCATTCCAAGGTGTAAAAGGAATACTTCATGAAATTCCAGCTATGAAAGATTCTGTTTATGTCTATCAAAAGAAAAGATAATTCTATGTTATAATATAAAATAGAGGTGATTATATGAAACATATCGTTATAGTTGGAGGAGGAGCAGCAGGACTTATTTCCGCAATATATTCAAAAACTAATAATAATATAGTAACAATTTTAGAAAGAAATTCATCATGTGGTAAAAAAATACTCGCAACAGGAAATGGTAAATGCAATTATTGGAATGATGATCAAAATATAAATCACTATCACAGTACTAACAATGAATTATTACCTAGAATAATTACAAAAGAATTAATAGAAGAAGTACCAGCATTTTTTAATAATTTAGGAATTGTACCAAAAATAAAAAATGGTTATTATTATCCATTTTCTAATCAAGCAACAACAATAAAAAATGCTTTATTAAATGAAATTGAAAATAAAAAGATTAAAATAAGACATGATGTCTTAGTAAATAAAATAACCAAAAAAGATAATTACTTTGAAATAGAAACTGAAAATGAAATAATTAAAGCAGATAAAGTAATTATCGCCACTGGTTCATGTGCCTCTCCTAAAACAGGTTCAGATGGTATAGGTTATAAATTACTAAAAAGATTTAATCATAATATTATTGAACCATATCCAGCCCTTGTCCAATTAAAAACAAAAGGATCTTATTTAAAAGAATGGGCTGGTGTTAGAACAGATGTAAAAGTATCTTTATATGAAGATAACAATTTAATAAAAGAAGAATCAGGAGAAATTCAATTAACTGATTATGGTATAAGTGGAATCTGTATTTTTAATTTAAGTAGATATATTCCTCTAGGTTTAAATAAAGGAAAAAAAGAAGAAATAGTAATTAACTTCTTACCATTTATAGAAAATAATAATGTTAAAGACTTATTCAAAAATAATAATTCATTAAAACATCAACTAGAAGCAATTTTAAATAATAAACTAGTTAATGTAATATTAAGAAAAACAAATATTAATGAAAAATTATCATTTAATGAATTAAATCAAAATGAACAAGAATTATTAATTGAAAACTTAATAAACTTCAAAGTAGAAGTAATTGGTTATAACTCATTTGATAATTCACAAACTGCATCAGGTGGACTATCATTAACTGAAATAAACCCAGATACAATGGAATCAACCCTAGTAAAAGGATTATATATTGTTGGAGAATTACTTGATGTAGATGGTGACTGTGGTGGTTATAATTTAGGTTTTGCATGGATGAGTGGTATGAAAGCAGGAAAGGATATTTCAACTAATGATTAGACTACGTCAAATAAAATTAAATATCGAAGAAAATGAAAGTAATCTAATAAATAAAATATCTAAAATCCTAAATATACCACAAAGTGAAATATTAGAAATTTCTATTATAAAAAAATCAATTGATGCAAGAAAAAAAGATAACTTATTTTATGTCTATGAAGTAGATATAAAAACAAATCTAGAAGAAAAAATTCTAAGTAAAAATAAATCAACAGATATTTTTAAATCACCCGAAGAAAACTATATCTTCCCAACAACAGGACCATATAACTATAAAAACAAACCCATAATCGTAGGAACAGGTCCTGCTGGCTTATTCGCAGCTTACACACTTGTTGAGCAAGGAATAAAGCCAATCATTATTGAAAGAGGCGAAAAAGTCGAAGATAGAGTTAAAACAATAGAAAACTTCTGGGAAACAGGAAAACTAAATACAAATTCAAATGTTCAGTTTGGTGAAGGAGGAGCAGGAACTTTCTCTGATGGTAAACTAAATACACTTGTAAAAGATAAAGCTTTTAGAGGTAAAAAAGTATTTGAAATATTTGTAGATAATAATGCTCCAAAAGAAATAATGTATGAAAATAAACCTCATATAGGAACAGATATTTTAAGAGAAGTAATTATTAATATGAGAAATAAAATTATTTCTATGGGTGGAGAATTTCGTTACAATACTTGCTTAACTAATATCAATATAAATAATAATAAAATAGAAAGTATTGAAGTAAACAATAACGAAATTATCCCCTGCGATAACCTTATTCTAGCAATAGGTCATAGTGCAAGAGATACCTTTGAAATGTTATATAACAAAGGTCTAGAAATGCATGCTAAACCATTTGCTGTAGGTGTAAGAATTGAACATCCTCAAGAAATGATCAATATCAGTCAGTATGGAGAAAAGTATTATAAACAACTTCCTCCAGCTAGTTATAAATTAACCTATACAACTAAAGAAAATAGAGGAGTATATTCATTCTGTATGTGTCCAGGAGGATATGTAGTAAATGCATCAAGTGAACAAGAAAAACTTGTAGTAAATGGAATGAGTAACTATAAACGAGATACTACTAATGCTAATAGTGCTTTAGTAGTAACAGTATCTCCAAAAGACTTTGGGGAACATCCTTTATCAGGTATTAAATTCCAAAGAGAATTAGAAAGTATAGCTTATAAAAAAGGAAATGGTAAAATACCACTACAGCTATATAAAGATTATGTTTTAAATAAAGAATCAACTAGCTTTAAAAATGTACATCCAGTTACAAAAGGAGATTACACATTCTCTAATATAAATGATATCTTACCAAACTACATAAATGATTCATTAAAAGAAGCAATTGAATATTTTGGTACAAAAATAAATGGATACAATAGAGAAGATGCAATCTTATTAGGAGTAGAAAGTAGAACATCATCTCCAGTTCAAATAAAAAGAGATGAAAATCTCTTATCAAACATTGAAGGAATATACCCTTGTGGTGAAGGTGCTGGTTATGCCGGAGGTATAACAACAGCAGCCATGGATGGAATAAAAGTAGCTGAAAATCTAGCTATAAAACTATCACAAAAAAAGGACTTTTAAAGTCCTTTTGTTTTGTTTAAAAGTTTTTTTAAATTATCTAAATTAGCAAATGTTAATGTAAACATTACAAATCCAATGTAGTATAGTAATTCGATACCTAAAGATAAGAATAAATTACTTAAATCATAGCCAATATATCCAACAACATAATATGCTAAATAAATTATAAAGTAAACAAATGTTCCGACAGCAGGAATAACCCATAATTTCTTTATCTTATCCCATATCTTTTTCCAATCAGCAAAAGATATTACCGCAAGCATTGTTGGAGAAATAAGTCTCAATACATATAGAATTACCCAAATAAATCCATAAAAACTAAATAATTGGTCACTCTTAACTAGAGAAATAACACTCATAACCATCCAATAGCCCTCAACTAACGCAATGATTAAAAGCGAAATACTAATTGGTAAAGAATTCTTTCTGGCTGCTAAGAATATTCCTAAAGCAATCATTGCACCATAATAAACTAAACTTGGTAAGTAATTTAAAAAATATTCAAAATCGAAATAAATGATTAATTCAACAAATTTGTATACAGCAAATATCAAAATCAAACTACTTGACCAAACAAACAATCCTTTCTTTAACTTATCTAATTTTTCCATAATAAACCTCCTATCATTATTAATTTCATTATAACACAACTCTACAAAAAACAAGGTATTATTTGACAAAATCGAACAAATGTGATATAATGTACACACTTAAGAGGGGGATAGGTAATATGGGAAAATTAAAAAACATAAACTGGAAAGGTATAATTGCCGGAGTGCTTTCTGCTACTGCAACATTTACATTAGCAGGTTGTAGTGAAGCTAAAGAAGGACCAATTGTAGTAAATAATATTGGATATTCCAATGTAAGAACAATTGATGAAATGGGATTAGATGAAAATCGTTTTGCTGTTTTAGATGCTGGAGACCATGATACAGTAAAAATTCCGTTCCAACGTACTAAATTCGAGATGTGTAATGAACATGGTGTTTGTTTAGGTATAGTTATTTCATCAGATTCATCAACAGAGTCAGATATTTATGATGATGTAGAATATGCCAAAAGTTTAGTTCGTGACTATGAAGTAAAATTCCCAGTGTACTTTAATATCGATAAAATTATTACTAACGATAATCTAAATATCGAAATGAAAACAAAATTAATTAAAGACTTTTTAGAAAAATGTTCAGCTAATAATATTTATGTTGCTTTACATGGTACAGATACAAACCTATGCCTTGTAAAAGAATATTGTAAAATAACTGGATATGATGCTTTAGTAGTTAAAGATAAAGAAGAAATAACTTACGATGGTAAATATAATGTATATGAAGATTTAGATGGAACATTATATGCAACTGTAGATTTAGAACAAATAATATTAGGTAAAGGTTTAAATGATTCTAAATCTTTTGCAAACGATGGATCGTACACAATTTCATCAGAAGATGAATTAAACGAGATCTCATTAAGATGTGGTATGAGTGTTAATGAAATTTTAGAGTTTAATAATCTTAAAAAGAAAGATATTGTAAAAGGAACAGTATTAAGAATTCCATGTCAAATAGACACATCTGTTCCACAAGGAGAAAGAACATTTGCAAAAGTAGATGAACCATTAGTTGGATGTGACATGTCATATGCTCAAGGTAAATCTACAAATTGGGATAAAATGTCTAACTATTTTGACTTCGTAATTTTAAGAAGTAATACAGGATTAACAGAAGATGACTGCTTTTCATACAATGCTCAACAAGCTGCAATGGAAAATATTCCAATTGGTGCATATTGTTTCAATGAGTATAATTCAAAAGGATTTGCATCATTAGAAGACTTTACAAAGAAACAAGAACAACAAGCAGATTTTACAATTTCTGTATTAAAAAATAAAAAGATTGACTACCCAGTATATTTAGATATTGAAGGTCTTGTAGATAGTACAACTTATTCAAAAGAAGCAGTTAAGTCAATGTTAAATGTCTGGGCAAAGAAAATGACTGATGCCGGATATATTCCTGGTATTTATTGTAATGGATCAACATATCAATTCTTATCAGGATGCGTAGATTATGATATTTCTGATAATTTTGAAGTTTGGGTAGCTGGAGGTCCACAATACTCTGGAACTGAAGGAAATTGTTCTAAACACCAACACGTGTCTTTAGATGATATTTCAGAAGTTACTGAAGAACAAAAAAATAAAACAAACGCTACAATTTACCAACGTACTAATATTGGTGTAGTAAGAGATGAAAATGGTGATGTTGTAGCCGGAGACTCAAGAGATCACTTAGACATTAACTTAGGATTTATTGATTATGCTGCTAGAGAAGAAGCTGAACAAGCTAATAAGTTCGCTATTAAAGAATTTGACAGAGTTGACTGGGCTGGTATTGGTATCAATGCAGCATCAGCAATGGCTTCATTAGTCTTATTAGCAGGAGGTTCAATCCTAGGAGTAAGAGCAATTAAAAAGAAATTAAATAATAAATCTAAGCCAAAAGTAAAAATGAAAAAATAAATAAAGAACTATTCGAAAGAATAGTTTTTTTGATATAATAAATAAAGAAAGAGGTGACTTATGGAATTAGTAAGAGATATATACGAAGCAAATTGTATCACTCATAGTGGTACAATGCATACAGATGATATATTTTCAACTGCCTTCCTAGATTTATATTTAGGAAACATTAAAGTCTTTAGAACAACAGATATTCCATTAGACATAAATAAAGATGTAATAATCTATGATATAGGTAGAGGTAAATTTGACCATCATCAAGAAGATGCTTTAAAAAGAGAAAACGGAATTACCTATTGTGGATTTGGATTATTATGGAAAGAATTTGGACGAGACTTTTTAGAAAAAAGAGATATTGAAAATATTGAAGATGTTTTCAATGCCTTTGATAAAGATCTAATTGAAGCAATTGACGCAGATGATAATGGAGTATTTCCTAAAATAGATGCCCCATATAAAGTAAAAACTTTAAGTGAAGTTTTCAAACTATTTAATCCTGGATATAAAAGTGGTCAATATGAATCAGATCAATTTAAAAAAGCAGTTACTTTTGCCAAAGTAGTAATAGAAGAGGAACTATTAAGTGTAATTGGTAAAGTAATCGCAAAAGAACAAGTTTTAAAAGCTTTAGAAGCCAAAGAAAATCATGCAATATATTTAGAGGAATACATGCCTTATGAACAAACTATTTTACAAACTGAATCTGCAAATGACGTTTATTTTGCTGTATATCCATCAAATAGAGGAGGATATGGAATTAAAACTATTCCAATCTCTCAAGAAGATCATAATAAAAGACTAGACTTTCCAGAAAAATGGGCTGGATTAGTTGATGAAGAATTAGAAAATGTATCTGGTATAAAAGGATTAAGATTCTGTCATGCAACAAGATTCCTTGCAACATGCGATTCTTTAGAAACAGCTAAACTAGTTATTGAAAAAACATTAAATGAGTCAAATGACTGTCTAGAAAACAAAAATATACTTGATTAAGTAATTTAAAAAATATATAATTTAGTACGTAAGCAAAAAGCCTATTAAGCTTTAAATAAAAAAAGAGGTGTATTAATGTACTGTAAAAACCTATATAAAAAAGAAATGATAAAAAATGTTATCATAATAGGAATAATCTTATTTATAGCAATTTTTTCAACATATCATATATATTATTCTTTTGGTGAAACCAAAGAAGTAGATTTTAGTTCTGAATCACTTGATATATCATTTCATGAAGAGCATGGAGAAGAACTAAACATAACAAAAGTTGTATCAAAAACAGACTCAGTTGGTTTATCATCAACAGGACATAAAATTACAATAACAAACAACTTAACAGAAGATGTTAATTACAAAATAAAAATTGTTGATAATGAAGATAAACTTGAAGAACTAGATTGTCAAGGACTTATAATTCCAAAAGAAGAAATTAGAGTATCTATAAAAGAATCTGGAAAAGAAACAAAAATTTATAGTTTATCTGAACTAGAAGACGGTATCTTACTAACAACAAAAGCCAAAGCCCTAGAAAAAGATAAATACACAATAAGAATTTGGATTAAAGAAAATACACTTCTACCAAACGGAAGCAAATATCATTATCATGGATTAATTCAAGTAATTGAAAATGATACAACATTAGCTGTTAGATAGAAAAGAGGGATATTATGGATATAGATTTAACTCTACTACATAGTGGAACTGTTCCAGAAATAGATATAACAAATACATACACATTAGAAAAAGAGTACTATGAATCAACTGATGTTTTAGAACTAAAAGAAATAAAAGTAGAAGGAAAAATCTATCGTGGTGCAGCCATTGATGATATAGATGATTTTCAAGACTACATAGAATGTAAAATATCAGGCACAATGGTTATAGAAGATTCTATTTCATTAGAACCTGTAGAGTATCCTTTTTCGGCAGAATATGATGATATTCTTGAAGAAAATTGCAAAAAAAATGAAAATACACTTGATATATTTCAATTTTTGTGGGAGAATATTGTACTAGAGGTCCCCTTACAGTTTACTAAGGTTAAAGATCTCAGTAAATTTCATGGGGATGGATGGAAACTTATTAGTGAAGATGAATTAACTACTTCAAACAATCCATTCAGTGATTTATTAAAAGATTTTAAATAAAGAGGAGTGATAATATGATGAAATTAGACATTCAAATGTTCGCTGTTCCTTTCCGTAAAGTTTCAAAAACAAGAAAGAGAATGAGAAGAAGTCACAATGCTATGGAAATTCCTGGTATGGCAAAATGTCCAAGTTGTGGTGAAATGATTAAACCACATAGAGTTTGTCCTAAATGTGGAAACTACAAAGGAAATAAAGTAGTAGAAGTAAAAGAAGCTGAATAATTCAGCTTCCTTTTTTTTGTTCTAGACATAAAAAAAGAAAAATGATACACTTATCTAGAAGATAGGTGATAGTAGTGAAAAAAAAGAAAAATCAAAAAGGGTTTACCCTTGTAGAATTATTAGTAGCAATTACAATCTTAGGAATAATTCTAGTAATTGCTTTACCACAATTAAGTAATATTCAACAAAATAATAAAACAACCAAGTATAAAAAGTATGCAGAAACAATGCTAACAAGTGCTAAATTGTATACAGACTCATACACAGAAGATATGTTTGGAAATAATAAAAGTGGTTGTGTAGATGTACCATACGATGCTATGAAAGATAAAGATTTACTAAAAGACATTAAGGTAGATGGTTCAACCTGTAAATCAGATGATTCATATATCAGAGTACGTAAAGCAAATGATCACTATTTCTATGAAGTATCAATTGTATGTAAAGATAAAAGTGACAAGATAGTTTATGAAAATAAACTTCCTAGAGATGCTTGTAACGGAAATGGACCAGATATTGATGGGCCACATATTTCAATAACACCATCAACAAAAGACTGGACCAAAGGAACAAATGACAAAGTTACAGTAACAGTATGGGATGAATATGGAATGTTAGAAAATACTGAAATCAAATTATCATGGACAAAGAATAATAATCCATATGATACTGTAACAACTCATAATTTTAAAAATAAAAGATATGACGGTGCTTCATCGTCATCACCATTAAAATATGAAATTGAGGTTCCTCAAAACGAAACAGGAATATTTACACTTACAGTCACACCGGTTGATGTAAGAGATTCAGTAGGAAACTATCAAACTCAAGCAGTAACATCAGGAGAGTATAAACTAGATAATACACCTCCGACAAAACCAAGTGTGAACATGTATAAATGGTCAAGTAATATAACAAGACCAACAACAGAAGCTGGTTTAACTTCATATACAAATGACACATGGTCAAATAAAAATATATTTGTAAAACCATCTGGAAGTAGTGATAATGGACAATCTGGCGGAATTTATTATCAATTTACGACAACAGGAGCAACAGCAAATGAGTCAGATAAGACAGCAACATATCGCAATATTGAAGCAGAACAAACATCATATATTCAATGGCGAGCATGCGATAAATTACATAACTGTAGTGATTACACAACATTAAAAACAGTTAAGATTGATAAAACAAAGCCAAGAATAGATGCAATAAATAATGACAGTGGAAATAACTGGAAAAATGTAAATATTATAATTACAGCAACAGCATCAGATACAGGTGGTTCAAGAGTAGCAGCCATTAAATATTATTATGATGACGCATCAGATACTTTATATGATGACTGGACAACAGGAAAAAACACTGCATCAGTAACTGGTACATGGGTAGTCGAAAGAAATCAAGCAGTTCACATTATCGCAATAGATGGAGCAGGAAATGTTTCGTCAGCAGCAGCTGCAGGATATGTAAGAATTGATAAAACAAAACCAAAAGTAGACAGTGTATCAAATCCAAAAGAAAATGCAGTAACAGTAGCGCCGTTAAAAGTAACATTAACAGGAAGTGAACAAGGAACTATTCAATCAGGAATTTCAAAATGGCAATACAAAAAAGGAACAGGTTCATGGACAGACTTACCAAATTCCGCAACAGCAACATATGAAGATACATATAACGGAACAACAGAATTATCAACATATTACTATCGAGTATGTGATGTAGCCGGAAACTGTGCAGATGAAGATTCAACAAATGTCTTTATCGTAACAGCCTGTGATAGTAGATACATAAGATATGAAGATGGTTCGGAGTGTTCAGAACCATGTGGACCTGGAACGTTAAATCGATATGGTTACTCAAAACTTACATCAGAAAGATGTTCTGCATTTGATTCAACAACAGGTGGTAGTGCTTGTAATAAAGGATCTTGTGTAACTGAAGTGAATAAAACAATGTGGGATGAGTGCGATTCATATCACGTAACTACTTGTGAAGCAGGAAGTTGTAAATATGATAAAAAGAATGGTCAAGCTGCAGAAGGAACAGTTTCAGAAAGTGATCTTGTAGAATCGTATAGTGAAGGTTGTGGTCAACCAACTTGTTCTGCTCATATGAGTGGTGTTAATGGAACAACAGTATATTATAGAATAAATCACTGTAATGTAACTTCCTATGGTGTAGAAGATAATTGTACTAAAGAAGGCCGAGGTAGTGGTCAAAATGATTTCTACGTAGGATTTGCTAGCAAAACAGAAGGTACAAACTGTGCTATGTGGGTAAATACCGATCGACCATATAGCATTAGTGGAGATAAAATTAAATATAGTGGCTCATGGAGAACTTACGTTTGTGCAGATGGAGAATATTGTTCTAATAAATCAATTTGTGGTACCGGTAGTGGAAACTGTGTTAGACCAAAATAATAAGGAGATATAAATATGAAATTAGAAAAATTTATTAAATTTTTAAAAATATTTATCGTTACTCTTGTACTAATTTTAATAGTTGTAATAGCCGTAGTACTAGTAAAAGAAGATAAACAAGTAGAAGAACCAATAGAAATTCATGACTGTATAAAATTAGGAGAATATTGTTCTGAACAACAAGTTTATGATGGAGTAGAAGTAGAAGTAGCTCTTAATGATAACCAAAAAGAGCGCTTCTATGTAATCTCAAATACCTCAACAACAATGACACTTATGATGAAAAAAAATATTGTTAGACAAATTGATTGGTTTGATAACATATTAAACATATCAGGTCCAGAACTTGCAATGAGAAAATTAGTTGGTCAAACAAAAGAATGGAAGAATGTCGATATCATTGAAGATTTCCAATATCAAGATGGTGGAAGACTTGCGTATGAAGAAAACTGCAAAAACAATCCATCAGATGCAATTTATGATTGTGCATCAACACAATCAGCAACAAAAGGTTACATCAGCGCATCAATTATTAATGGGCAATTAACAATTGTATCTAACTTTGAAGGTAGAACACAAGCTGGTAATCAAGCAAAAAATGTAAGAGCAAGATTAATTACGTTAGAAGAAATTAATGCTTTAACATATAAAAATAAATTACCAAATTGGCTAATATCTAATCTAAAAAAGAATGAAGGTTATTGGACGATGACATCGGCTACAGGATTTAAAACATCATATTCTCAAGGAGCAATTGCTATAGCAAACGTAGACAAAAAACCTTCGATTGAAAGCTTAAAAGTTCAAAAAAAATATGAAGAAGATTATACAATTGGAATTAGACCAGTAATTACAATAGACAAAATATCTGAAAATAAAACAGATCATTAAGAGAGTTTAACTCTCTTTTTTTTGTTTCAATTCTAGACAATAAATATATAAAATGATAGAATTAAATAGTATAAAAGATAGGTGATTATATGAAAAGTATAAAACAAAATAAAGGGTTTACCCTTGTAGAACTATTAGTAGCTATTTCAATTCTAGGAATAATCATGATAATTGCTTTACCACAATTAAGTAATATCCAAGATACTAATAAAACAACTAAATACAAGAAATATGCAGAAACACTTATATCAAGTGGTAAATTATATACAGATTCATACACAGAAGATATGTTTGGAAATAATAAAAGTGGTTGTGTAGATGTACCATATAATGATATGAACGAAAAAGATTTATTAAAAGACATTAAAGTAGATGGCTCTACTTGTAAATCAAATAAAACATACATTAGAGTACGTAAAGCAAATGATCATTATTTCTATGAGGTATCAATCTCTTGTACAGATAAAGATGGAAAAGTAATCTATGAAGAACTTCTTCCAGAAAATGCTTGTAACGGAAACGAACCTGATGAATCTGGACCAAAAATTACAATTACACCAAACTCAAAAAATTGGACAAAAGGAACAAATGAAAAAGTAAAAGTAAATATTTGGGATGAATATGGAATGCTTGAAAATACAAAAGTAAAACTTTCATGGATAAAATCCGATGGCACAGTATATGGAACTGAACAAACACATGACTTTAAAAATAAAAGATATGATGCATCAACAGAATCTAATTCATTAGAAGTAGAAATAGATGTTCCACAAAACCAAACAGGAATTTTTACACTAAAAGTAACACCTATTGATGTTAGAGATTCTTTAGGAAATTATCAATCAAATCCAGCAGTATCTGGAGAATATAAATTAGATAATACACCTCCAACAGTTCCATCAACAATTTACATGTATAAATGGACAAGTAATTTAAAAGAGCCAACCAAAACATCCGGTCTTACCCCATATACAAATGATACATGGTCAAATAAATACATTTATACATATCCGGGAAAAAGTACTGATAATCATGTAAAAGGAGTTTATTATCAATATAAAACAACTGGAGCAGTAGGTACAAGTAATAATGCAAGGGCAACATCTAAAAGCATAGATAAAAAAGGTAAATCAACAATTGCATGGAGAGCTTGTGATCAATTAGGAAACTGTAGTGCTTATACAACTGTAAACAAAGTAAAAATTGATATAACAAAACCAACAATTGAAACAATAAAAAATGATAGCAATGGTCAATGGACAAATCAAGATGTTATCATTGAAGCAGATGCTTCTGATATAGGTGGATCAAAAGTAGCCGCAATCTATTACTATTATGATACAGATGCAACATATCATGATGATTGGGATTTAATAAAAAATGCAAACAAAGTAAAAGGAACATGGATAAACGAAAGAAATAATATTGTGTATGTTGTAGCAGTAGATGGTGCTGGAAATGTTTCAGATGCCTCAGCTACTAATGTAAAAATAGATAAAACAGCACCAAGTTGTACAAATAGTGGTGGAAATACTTCTTGGACAAAAGATAATGTCACAATTACAGGAACATGTTCAGATGAAGCAAGTGGTTGTGCAACCAATGCATCATATACATTTGATGTAACAACATCAACAACTACAGCATCACCTGGAAGCGTAACAGATAAAGCTGGTAATACAGCAACATGCCCATCAGATAGAACAGTATATATAGATAAAACAAAACCAAAAGTAGATAGTGTATCTAATCCGAAAGAAAATACACCAACATTAGCAGGTCTACAAGTTACTGTAACTGGCTCAGATGATCATTCTGGTATAGGTAAATGGCAATGGAAAGAAGGAAATGGTTCATGGCAAGATATCGCTAATTCTGGATATTCGCCATATGTAGATACCTATAATGCTGAAAGAAATGCCACAACATGTCACTATAGATTGTGTGATGCAGTAGGAAATTGTTCTGATTCAAAGTCAACAGTTGTTCAAATTATTAATGCATGTGCAGAAGGTTATACAAAAACAGGTTCATATGGTGAATGGACAACATGTAAAAATACTTGTGGAACTGAAAAGAAATATAGATCAATAAATTTAGTATCCACATTAGATGAAACAATTTCTTGTGGCACAAGTGCAACTCAAGAAGAAGCAGACTGTGGCCATCCAACATGTGAACATAAACATAAATATGGTTCTGGTTATAACAATCCTGCCGGAAACTTTGTATGGGGAACAGTCTCATGGAGTGGATGGAAAAACTGTACACACAAAACTAAGACAGTAACAAAAGATGATGGAACAACAGAAAAAGTTGGTATAGGAGAACACACGGTAACTCCAAATGTAACTCAACTTGCCAAAGCAAAATGTACAATTGCTGGATGCGATTATGTACCTGGTTGGATCTGGTGTCCATGCGCATACGGAAGTAACGAATGTAGTTAAGGAGGTATTATGAAAAAAACAACATTA
>JAGARQ010000007.1 GCA_017622175.1 Bacilli bacterium
AAGATGTTACTAATAATGAAATTATTAATGGTGATGATAAGAATAAGTCAGAGCAAGCATTTAAATTAGTGTTTGTTAAAGATTATGTTACTGGTCATAGTGTAAAACAATGTCCTAATTGTGGAGCTAGTGTAAAAGATGCAACAAGAGTAGATTGTCAATATTGTGGTACAGTATTTGATAATAGTAATTATGATTGGTATTTAGAATCTAAAGTAATTATTAGTGAAGAATAGTAAAAACAATTGGACAACTTATTTAGTTAGTTCAATTGTTTTTCTTTATAGAATGCGCTAGACTGAAACAAGATTGAGGTGTATTATGGATCAAAAAAAAATAGGAAAATTTATTTTTAATTTGAGAACAGAAAAAAAGTTAAGCCAAAGTCAATTAGCAGAATTAATACCTATAAGTAGACAAGCAATTAGTAATTGGGAAGTTGGAAAATCAATTCCAGATTCTAGTACGTTAATAATTCTTAGCAAGATATTTGATGTTAGTATTAATGAACTTTTGTCAGGTGAAAGAAAAAAGAATGAAACTATTAGTGATTTAGAACAGACAATGTTATCAGTTGCTGACGATAATATTAATAAATCAAAAATAATTAAAAAAATATTCTTTTTCTTTTGTATTATCATTATTTTTTTGCTATTGGCATTCTTTATTTATTTTTTTATAAATTCGTACGACACTGTAAAAATATATAAAACTGGTGCATATGGAGATAAGTTTTCATCTTGTGAGGGAGTATTAATTATAACAAAGGAAGAACTATATTTTAGATTGGGATCTTTAAAAGGTGATAATACAAAAATTGATAGAGTTAGGGTATACTATTTGGATAAAAATAAAAATGAAAGACTGATTTTTGAAAATGATGAATTAGATATATTAATACATGATTATTTTGGGTATAATGAATACTTTTTATTTGAGGATATAGAATATATTACGGATAACTTGTTTTTAGAAATTTACTACGATGAAGATTTGGTTGAAAAGATTAAAATTGAAGTAGAAAAGGTTTTTTCGAATAGTAATTTGTTTTTTAAACGCAGAAAAAATATTGGTAGTGATGAACTGAAATTTTATAATGTTGATAACAATAAATTAATTGAACAAATAAAAAGTAAATTTGATAAGATTGATGATGGTTATCGATATGAAACTTTAAAAGAAAATGAAAAAATATCTTATTTGTATTTTGATGACTCCTTGGGGACGTTGTTTATTGATGTTGTAGATGAAAAAAAGGTTTGTCGTTGGAATATTTCATTAAAATATAATTCATATTCTTATTCTGAAATTTTGAATGATGAAGAAATAAATAGATATGATGTATATTTGAAAGAATATAGTGATTTATCTGATTTAAAAAAGGAAAACTATAAGAGGATGCTATATTATTTAAGCTTAGCTTTGAGTAGCAATTAACAATTGCTACCTTTTTTTGTTTTTTTGTAGTTATACTTTTAGTAAGGAGTGATAGTTATGAAAATAAAGAAAATGAGAAAATTATTTTTTCTTTTAATTGTTATTTTATTATTTGGAATTTTTAATGTTAATGCAAAGGAAATATATTATTCTAATGTTAACAATGTAGAGTTAACAAAGGAAGAATATGATTTTTTATCTAAAATGTATTGGGATGGATATCAAGCGATTATGACTAAGGAAGACTATAATTATTTTGTACAATCTAATATGATTAATGGTGTTTTTGGTTCAAAAATCTATAATTATAATCTTGCTCGTGGTGTTTCACATACTACTTCTAGTAAAAATTTAAAAATATCAAAATCTTGTACAAGTGATTGTGATATTTCTGTGGTATTAACGTGGTTGGTTAATCCGACAATTAGAAGTTATGATGTGATTGGGGCTTATTTTGATGGAGTGTCATTAATAAGGATGGGTGATACTAAGGTGGTTTCGTCTTCTTCTGTTAATTCCTTTTCTCTTAATAATCAATCAAACAATGGAATTGGTTCCTCTATTAAATTACCTACATATTCTAATATTGTTATTAGTCAAAGTTATAAAGTATCTTCTGGTGGTACAGTTTATGCTAGTTATCAACATGCTGTTGAAAATATTACTTTATCTACTAGTAGTAAGTATAATTTTTCTAGAAATGGATTTGGTGGTGTTTTTTCATTCTATGATTCTGCTAGCGGTGTTTTTGATGGAATGGGAGGTGTTTATATTTCGGTATAATTGAAAATTAATTTAAGAGGGAGGATATTATGAGAAATAAATTAATTTTTACAGGATTCATGTTTTTGGCAATAATGGTAATTCCAAATGTAGCTTTTGCTAAAGAAGATATTTATTATACAAATTTAAATGGTGCAACATTGACAAAAGAGCAATATAATAATTTACTTAAAGTTTTTGATGAAGATACTATTGCAACTATGGAAAAATCGGGGATTGATATTTACAAAAATGATACTAATTTAACAAAGGTAGAAAATGTAAAGTATATTAAGACTGATTATTTTTATGATGCTTATGGAAATGTTATTTTATCTAGAGAAAATGAAGTTAATGAAGATGAGGCGGATTTATTTGTAAAGAATCATAATAATGGTGTTCAAACGGCTGCATCTAGTCATCAAACTAGTATGAAAAAATTAGTTATTACTGGTGTTGCTGGTACATTAGATGTTAAGACATTTACAATTACTAATACTTGGCTTTCTATGCCGCAAGTTCGTTCTTTTGATGTAATTGCTTTTGGTAATGGTGAAAATACTACAGTTCTTACATTTGGAAATATAAGCGGTTATCAAAAGGCTGATGGAGAGATTATTAATTATAGTTCTAATGGAACAAATATAAAGAAAAATCTTAATGGTGGAGTTGGAATATCCATGAATATTGTTGATACCGTTTCTACTTCATTAATAAATTCTTTGACAGTTTCATTTTATACAAATACAGATCCTTTTTTAGGATATGGAACATATCAACATGCAACAAGTGATGTTTCTTTATCCCAATCTCAAAATTATACTTTTTCTACAAATGGGTATGGTAGGGTATTAAATTTTGCAAGCTCAGTACGTGGATATTATGATAATATGCAAGGTGTTGAGCTAGAATTGGCATTTGGTGATTTTTAATAATTTAAGTGCTATAATAATAATTGAGGTGTTACATTTATGAAAAACCGAAAAATATTTATTGTTTGTTTATTAATTGTTACATGTATTATATGTTTTTGTGGAGTTAAATTATTTTATCTAAATAAGTATAATACAGAAGAATTTGATGATGCATATGCGAACTTTTTAGAATTATATGATGGAAGAGAATATTATGCTATTGAAAACAAAATATTAAAAGATGATTATTTATCTTTATTAAATCTTAAATTGGATAATAGATTCGGTGAATATATTTTATCGGTAGATTCTTCAGATGATAATTATATAAAGTATGAATTGTTTGATGAAAATGATAAGGTTATTTCAATGATTTCTTTATTGGTTATGGATTCTAGATATAAATCGTTTGATGAAAATGATTTATCAGCTGAGAATTTTGTTAGAGAGAACAACTTGAATAATGAAGTTGAATTTATGGATTATGTGTTTAAAAATAAAAATGAAAATATTAGTATTTTTTCTAGTGTAAAAGATATTAAGAACAATTATATTGTTAAACGTACTTTGGCTGCATTGGGCAGTGATAAAACTAATAAGTTAATTATTTTAACTGGTAAATATGATGGTTATGTTGTAGTAATAGAAAACAATTATAGTGTTTATATAGAAAAAGACGCTAAGATGTATGCATTATCTTTTGTTAGAGCCATTGATTCAGAAAAAGAATTGAAAAATATTTTGAATACTATTGTAATTGAATAATATAAGAGACTTAGGTCTCTTTTTTATTTAAAATATTTCTTTTTAATTCGTATAATAATTAGTGTAAGTTATTATATTCAAGGAGGAGAATGAAAAAAATAAATCAGTATAATGAAAATGTTTTTGAAAAAATAAAAAGGATTGATGAAAATGGAAATGAATATTGGGAAGCAAGAGAATTACAAAGCGTTTTAGAATATAAAGAGTGGAGATATTTTTCTACAGTGATAGAGAAAGCTCAGGTGGCTTGTTCACAAAGTAATAACAACATAAATTCCCATTTTGGTGTAAACACCAAAATCGTAAAAGCTGGTTCAACATCCAAACCAGTTATTGATTATAAATTGTCTAGATATGCATGTTATTTAATTGTTCAAAATGCTAATCCAAAATATAAAACCGTTGCTTTAGGTCAGACATATTTTGCTATGCAAACTAGAAAACAAGAACTTACTGAAAGCGAATATGCTTCTTTAAGTGAAGATGAGAAAAGAATTTATCGTAGAAGACAAACAAAAGATGGTAATAAGATTCTTTATAGAATTGCAGTTAGTAAAGGAGTTAAGAATTTTGATAAATTTACTAATGCTGGATATAAGGGATTATACAATGGGGAAACTGCTAATGATATTGCGAAGAGAAAGGGTCTTAGATATCGAGAAGAAATACTTGATTATATGGGAAGCAGTGAACTCGGAGCTAATGTTTTTAGAATTACTCAGACTGAGGAATTATTAAAGAGACAAGTTGAGAAAAGTGAAAAAATGGCAAGTGATACTCATTATAAAGTTGGTAAAGTGATTAGAAAAACTATTGAAGATTTAGGAAATACTATGCCAGAAGATTTACCAACGCCTAAAAGGTCAGTTAAAGATATTGAGTTTGAAAGAAACAAGTTAAGTAATACGAGTAAAGAGAATGACTACTATGAGTAGTTTCTCTTTATTTTTTATGTAAAAATAAGTATAATTATAGTTGAATATATTGGAGTGGTAATATGAATATTTATGGATTAACTATTGAAGAAATGGAAGAATATTTTTTATCTTTGGGTTCTAAGGCTTTTCATGCGAAACAGTTATTTTCATGGTTATATGAAAAAAGAATAGAGGATTATAAAGATGTTACTGATATTAAGAAAGAATTAGTTGAAGTTATTAGTAAAGATTATTCTATTGAAAGATTAAAAATAGTAGATATACAAGAAGATGTTGATGTTAATAAGTATTTATTTGAACTTAGTGACGGAGAACATATTGAGGCCGTATTAATGAGACATGATTATGGAAATAGCATTTGTGTTTCTAGTCAAGTTGGATGTAATATGGGATGCAAGTTTTGTGAATCTGGAAGACGTAAGAAGGTAAGAAATCTTGAAGTTCATGAAATGGTTTTACAAATACTTATGATTGAAAAAGAACTTGGAGAGCGAATTAGTCATGTTGTTGTAATGGGCATTGGTGAACCATTTGATAACTATGATAATTTAGTTAAATTCTTAAAAATTATTAATCATCCTAAGGGTCTTGCGATTGGTGCTCGTCATATTACTGTTTCTACTTGTGGTATTGTTCCAAAGATTAAAGAATTTAGTGAACTTGATTTACAATTTAATTTAGCAATTAGTTTTCATTTTCCTAATGATGAATTAAGAAGTAAGATTATGCCAATTAATAAGGCTTATCCATTAGATGTTTTAATGCCAGCATTAAAAGAGTATGTAGAAAAGACTAATCGTAGACTTACTTTTGAATATATTTTATTAAAAGATATTAATGATACTGAAGAGTGTGCTTTACAACTTGCGAAGTTAGTTAAAGGACTAAATTGTTATATTAATTTAATTCCTTATAATGAAACTAATAATATTGAATTTAAACGTAGTAATACTGTGCAAATTATGAAGTTTTATGATATACTTAAAAAGAATAAGGTAAATGTAACAATCAGAAAAGAATTTGGTAGTAAAATTAGTGCTGCCTGTGGACAACTTAGAAGTAAGAAGGAGGAACTATGAGATCATATTATTTAACAGATCCTGGGAAAGTTCGAGATCATAATGAAGACAGTGTAATTATAGTTAAAAATAATGAAGGTAATTACTTAATGGCTATTGCTGATGGAATGGGAGGACATTCTGCAGGAGAAGTTGCTAGTTCAATTGCAATTAGTTATTTAGGTAAACACTTTAAAGAAACATTTATTAATATGACAAAGGTTAATGCAGTTAATTGGATTAGAGATGCAGTTGATGAAATAAATACTTTGATTTTTCAACATGAAAAAACACATCCTGAAAGTAAGGGTATGGGAACAACATTAGTACTTGCTGTACTTACTAAAGATTATTTATTATTTGGTAATGTAGGTGATTCTAGTGGTTTTGTTATTAAAGAGGATAGACTTCATAAAGTAACTTATGACCATACTTTAGTAAATTTATTAGTTAGTGCTGGTGAACTTACTAAAGAAGAAGCTAATAATCATCCTAAAAAGAATGTTCTTATGAAAGCTCTTGGAGCTGCTACAGAAGTAGATGTTGATATTTTTGATTGTGATATGGATATTACTGAAATTTTACTTTCAAGTGATGGTTTAACAAATATGTTAGATAAAGAACAAATTGAGAAAGTACTTCTTGGTGAAGGAGCAATTGAAGATAAAGTGGTAAAATTAATTAAGAAAGCTAACAACAGGGGTGGAACAGATAATATTTCGGTTGCTTATTTAGTTCGTGAAGAAGAGGGTGACGATAAGTGATTTCAAAGGGGCAAAAAATAAATGAACGTTATGAAGTAATTCGTTCTATTGGTGAAGGTGGTATGGCTAATGTTTATTTAGGGTATGATACTATCCTAGATAGAAATGTTGCCATAAAGATATTAAGAGGAGATTTGTCTAATGATGAAAAATTTGTAAGACGTTTCCAACGTGAAGCATTATCTGCATCATCACTAGCACATCCTAATATAGTTGAAATGTATGATGTAGGTGAAGATGATGGTCTTTACTATATTGTTATGGAATATGTTGATGGTAAGACTTTAAAACAATTGTTAAAGAAACGTGGTAATTTAACTTTATCAGAAGCAATTGATATTATGTTACAACTTACTGATGGTATGGCTCATGCCCATGATTCATATATCGTTCATAGAGACCTAAAGCCACAAAATGTAATGATTAAAGATGATGGCCAAATTAAGATTACAGACTTTGGTATTGCGATGGCTTTAAACTCTACGCAACTTACACAAACAAATTCTGTAATGGGTAGTGTACATTATTTACCACCAGAACAAGCTAGTGGTAAAGGTTCAACTATTAAAAGTGATATTTACTCAATAGGTATTATTTTCTATGAATTGTTGAGTGGTAGTTTGCCGTTTAGAGGAGACAATGCTGTTGAGATAGCTCTTAAACATATGAGAGATCCATTACCTAGTCTTAGAGATGAGAATCCGGCAATACCACAAAGTATTGAAAATATCATTATGAGAGCAACTGCTAAGAATCCTAAGAATAGATATGAAGATACTAGAACAATGCATGATGATTTATTAACTGCGCTTGATGATGAAAGAATGAATGAAGAACCAATTAAGTTCAAGTATCCAGAACATGAAGATACACCTAAGAAAAAGAAGGTTGATGAAAAATCAGAACCTGAAATTGAAGAGGTTGATGAAGATAAAGAAGTTGCTAAAAAAGTTGATGAAGATACTGATGATAAAGTTAATAAAGTAATTATTATTATTCTAGCAGTTATTTTAGCATTACTTGTTGCTGGTTTAATTGTTGCTTTCGTATTGTTTGACGGAGGTAATGAAAAGGATACTGCGGTTATTCCAGATTGTGAAGGAATGAAGGTTAGTGCTTGTGAAAAGAAACTTCTTAATGCTGGATTTGAAGTTAATACAAAAATAGAACTTGTTGAATCTGAAAAGATTGAGAAGAATAAAGTTGTTAAAACTGATCCTGAAGCTGGAAGAAATTTAAAAATGGGTACTAAGGTAACTATTTATAAATCTTTAGGTGAAGAAGTTTATGTTTTAGAAGATTATACTGGAAAGAATTATATTGAAGTTGAAACATTACTTGAATCTAAGTATGGTTTAAAGATAGATATTGAGAAAAAAGAACCTGCTGATAATACAAAAGATTATGATGAACAAGAAGTAATTGGTCAGTCTTTAGCAAGCGGTTCTGAAGTAAAACCTGGAGATAGTTTAATACTTTATATTCCAGATATAACAGATGAATTTCCAAATATGAATGAACTTGGTTGGAGTTTAGCTGATGCTGAAGCATTCTGTACTAAATATGGTATTATAATTAAAACTAAGTATGTAGAAACTGATAAATATGCTGAAGGTAAAATAATTAGTCAATCTCGTGCTGCAGGAAGTCCTGTTGCTAGAGGAACAACATTAACAGTAGAGATTGCTAAGAAACCAGAACCAAAGAAACCGGAAGTAGAAGAAAAGCCTTCTACAGAAGATACTGGTACTGAAGAAGAAAAACCTGCTAGTGATAGTACAGGACAATAATTTTAGGGGGATATATGCAAGGACAAATAATAAAAATAGTTAGTGATTTACATATAGTTGCATGTGATGGTCATACTTATCCTTGTAAGTGTCGTGGTATATTTAGAAAAGAACATATTACTCCATTAGTGGGGGACTATGTTCTTTTCAGTAAAGATAAAAATTTAATTGAAAGTATTGTACCACGTAAGAATGAATTTCAAAGACCAAAGGTTAGTAATGTAGATCAAGCTTTTTTAATTACAAGTTTGGTTCATCCTGATTTTTCGTTAAATCTTTTAGATAAGTTAATTGTTTTAATGGAGATAAATCATGTTGAACCAATTATTTGTATAACAAAAGAAGATATAACTGATGAAGATGAAAAAAGACGAGTTTATTCTATTTTAGAATATTATAAGAATATTGGTTATAAAGTTGTTTCTAATCAAGATTTAGATACTTTAGAAGAATTATTAGCTGGTAAGACTAGTGTGTTTACTGGACAAACTGGTGCTGGTAAAAGTACTTTACTTAATAAATTAAATCCTGAATGGGATTTAGAAACTGGGGAAGTTTCTTTAGCTTTAGGTAGAGGAAGACATACTACTAGAGTAGTTGAATTATTTGAATTATTTGGTGGTAAAGTAATGGATACTCCTGGTTTTTCAGCGCTTGATTTTAAGGGTGTTTCTAAAGAAACTATTCGTGATGCTTTTATAGAGTTTAGAGAGTTCCCATGTCCTTTTAAAGATTGTAATCATACAAAAGAAGGGGAATGTGAGGTAAAAAAAGCAGTTTTAGCGAATAATATTATGGAGAGTAGATATCTTAATTATTTAAGTTTTATTGGGGAGGAATAATATGAAAGTAAGTGCATCATTTTTAAGTAGTGCTAATCCAGCACTTGATTTAAGTAAATTAAATGATACTGATGTTGATTATATTCATGTTGATATAATGGATGGTAAGTTTGTTAAGAATAAAACTATGCCATTTAGTGAAATGAAGAATATTTATAAATATACTTCTAAAAGATTAGATGTTCATTTAATGGTAGAAAATCCAAAAGAATATATTCCTTTATATGCAGAGTTAAATACTGAGTATATAACTATTCATGTAGAACTTGATGAAGATATAATGGAATGTTTAGAACTTATTAAAAGTTATTCTATTAAAGCAGGTTTATCAATTAAACCAAATACAAAGGTATCTGAATTAATTCCATATTTACCATATATTGATATGGTTTTAATAATGAGTGTTGAACCTGGAGCAGGTGGACAAGCATTTATTGAAGAAAGTGAAGAAAGAATAAATGAAGTAAGAGCTTTACTTGATTCATATAATATTCCAGCAATTATTAATATTGATGGAGGAATTAATGGAGAGACAGTTAATCGTTGTCGTAAATGTGATATGGTTGTTGCGGGAAGTTATATTGTGAAAAGTGATAATTTCCAAGAGAAAATATCTAGTTTGAGATAGATGATTATGATATAATCTTTTTAGAATAGGAGTTGATAGTGTGGATAACAAAGTAGGCGAAGAAAAAAAAGAAGAAGTTGAAACATTAGAACATACAGAAGTTTTAAATGTTGAGGAGAAAAAAGAAGAAGCACCTGCAACAGCTGAAGAAATAGTAAAACAAGCTCAAGCAGAAGCAAATAAAGCTGCAGAAGATTATAATAAAAAAGAAGCTCCTGTTGCACCTCAACAAGATAGAATTCAATTGATTGATACAAAACCAAAATTACATGCTGTACAACTTGGCGGAGTAACAATGACTACTGAAAAGAAAGAGGTATCTGAAAATACAGAAGTTTTAGAACCAATTGTTGAAGAGAAAAAAGCAGAAGAAAATACTGATGATAATGTTGGACCAAGTAAATTACGTGTATTTGGTTTAGTTGTTATGTTCGCTGGTCTTTTAGCGTTAGTTATATTTTTACCAGATATATCAGCATATATTGAAACTCAAAAATATTTACGTAATCAACCTCCAGTTGAAGAAATTACTACTGGTACATTAGAGTGTACTATGGAAGATAGTTCTGAAAACTTAGATTATACCTATACTTTTAGTTTTGGATTTAAAGATAAGAAGTTAACTAGATTAAAAAGTGTGTCTGAAATTAGAGGAGATGTAAGTTTAGATGAAGCTGAACTTGATATGTTAAAAGCAGAGTGTGATTTATTAAATGTTATAGTTAAAGATTTAAGTGGTGTAAGTGTATCTTGTAAATTAGCTAATGGTTTATTTACTAAGAGTCAAACATTTAATTTTTCATCAATTGTTGTTGATGATGCTATAACTGCTTATATTGAAGCAGGTGGTCAATATCCTAATTATCGTAATGGTGATGATATTGATAGTATTGAGAAAGATTTATTAAGTGCAAACTATACTTGTAAAAAGATTAAATAATTTACATTAATTGACTTGGTATAAATTGTAAATTTACATTAAAATGTTGTAAACTCTTTGTAAATATGATAAATTCATATTGCAAGGAGTTTTTTTATGAAGAATAGAAGTATTTGTATATTGGCTACGTTAATTGCATTTTGTACTATATATATTCAATTTTCTAATGAAGTTATTGAGTATAATAATTATTTTACAATTGATAATGTAGTTAAATATGTTGATAGTGATGTTATAGATGAATCTTTAGTAGAAGAAGTTGAAGCTGAGGAAATTGTTCTTGAAGAAAAAGTGGTTCAAGAAAATGAACCGGTAGTTTCTGAAACTATTGAGAATGTTATTTCTAAAGTGGAAGAAGTTGTAGAAGTTCAACCACAAAACGAAATAGTAACTGGTAAAATGAGTGGCTATGGTCCAGATTGTGTTGGATGTAGTGGATATTTAGCTAATGGACATTACGTTGGTAATGGAAATATTTATTATGATGATAGTGAATATGGGCAAGTACGTATTGTTGCAGGAGACAAGAAGTATAAATTTGGTACTATTGTTAGAATAAATGATTCGATGTTAGCGATTGTTTTAGATAGAGGAGGCTCTATTGGTATTGGCAAAAAATTCATGTTTGATTTGCTATATGCAAGTGAAGCTGAAGCTAATAGTAATGGGGTTTCTTATAACACTAAATTTGAAATATTAAGAAATGGGTTTTAATTGAAAAAAGTCGTTTCTTTTTTTTTATGCATATGTTATAATTTTTTTAGAATAGACGTATAGTAGAAATAAGGAGTTGGACACAATGAGTATAGTAAGTAATTTCTTTGATATTTTTAGACATAAGGATGTAAATAAGGTTACTGGTGCGGAGAATAATACTGCCGAAGATAATGTTGCTCCTTTAGTTGTTCAAGCTAATCAAAATGCTACTTCTATGGTAAGAGCAGACAATTTTACAGATAGTTCTGTTGAACCTGAAGAATATACTGTTAGAGAAGATGAAGAAGAGGAAGAAGAATTTCTTGAGGATGCTGATGAGGGTAAAGGTATTGTTGTAGAAGATGGAGATGATATGTCTCCAATAATTATGGATGAACATGAAGAAATAGTTATTGGTGCTGAAGAAATTGAAAAGATGATTGAACCATCTCATAAGAATGAGGTTATTGAATATACAATTAATATTAGACCAGAAGAACCTAAAGATGATGACGATGTAGAAATATTGTAAAAAAAATAAAGCTCTATGAGCTTTTTTTTTGTTTTTTTTTTCATTATATTTAACATATTATGAAAAATATAGATTTTTTCTATAAAAATCAAAGAATTATAAATAAATGACCATAATTTTAACTAAATATTTAAGTTTAACTTAGTATTCATAAAATTTCGTTTTTGTTCTAAATTTGGATGTACATATAATGATAATGTTATTTTTATATCCGAATGTCCTAATATTTCACTTAGTGATTTCGGATCAAGACCTAATTCAGTACAATTAGTTGCAAAAGTATGCCTTAAGGAATGATAATTATACTTTTCTAAATTACATAATTTTAAAATTTTTTTATATTGATTATAGTAATTCCTTGGATCAATATATTTTTCTTTTGCAGTCAAAACAAAACATTCATCCGAAGTGTTTCCCTTAACTTGTTTTAGTAATTTAATTAAGTTGTTATTAATAGGAATTTGGCGTATAGAGTTTTTTGTTTTGGCTTCGACTAATAACAATTTTGTTTTTGGAGTGGAACATTCTAAATTGCATACTCTAGTTAAAGTTTTAGAAACCGATATTATTCCTGAAGATAAATTTATATCTTTCCACTTAAGTCCACAAATTTCTCCAATTCTTAATCCAGTATATAAAGAAATTAATATACCAATAGAACAATAATTAATGTTATTCAGTATGTATTTTTCTAATTTTTCTTTTTCCTTAATAGATAATACTTGAATTTTATTTTTTTCCACACGTGGTAATTTGACCTTTATTTTTCTTTTACAAAAATTTAATATTTGCATTAATACTGTAGTTATTTCCCGTACAGTTGAAATTTTTAACTCATCTATAGTAAGTAACTGTTCTATAAAGTTAGTAATAGTTTCTTCCGTTATATCGTTTACATATAATTGTCCTAAATATTTAATAATATATTTTTGTGTAATATTTAAATAATAACTATATGTAGTTATTTTAATAGATATTTTTTGTTGATTTAACCATAGCTTTATTTTATCTATAAATTTTTGATTATTATATGTATCTTTCTTAAGTGGAGGTGTATAGTTTATTAATAATTTTGAACGTTTGTTTTTTACTTCTAAGTAATTTTTCCCATATATTGAACCATATTTTTGTTTTCCATTTAAATCATATCCTTTTACGTATCTTGCTTCCCATCGTCCGTCTTTTCTTTTAAAAATATTTTCACCCTTACGAGGCATAAAATCCATCCTTTCTTTGACCATATTTTTGACCAAAAATTTTTTATATTTTTGGGGAATGTTTTTACATTTTAAACACTTTTTTATGACAATACTCGACAAAATAATTGTAAAAACACAAAAAATAATATATACTATTTATATATATGATGGCAAAGTAATGTTCATAATATGTTAAATATAATGAAAACATTGCATCATCATTAATATTATGTTCAAAAAAAGTAATTTTATTAATTATGAGGTGTGTATATGGAAAAAGATAGAAGGGTTAAAGTTATTTCTATTTTTGCTTTGGTTATAGCTATAACTGGAATGAGTCTTGGATTTGCGGCATTTTCAGCTTCTTTGGATTTGGCATCAAATGCATTTGTTTCTCCTGATAGTGCTACATTTAATGTAAAATTTTCAACAAGTAAGGATGAACTAATTGAAAGTGATGTTGTACCGTCTGATATAACAAGTGGTTTATCTGCTAGTAATGGAGTTATTGATAATTCTCAATCTCCGACATTAAAGAATCTTTCTGTTTCCTTTACTAGTCCAGGACAATATGTTGAGTATACATTTTATGCAAGAAATGAAGGAGAGTATACGGCTTATTTAAATAGTGTTAATTATTTTGGTGAAAAGACTTGTACTGCTTCAGAA
>JAGARQ010000063.1 GCA_017622175.1 Bacilli bacterium
AGAAGAACAACAAGATGAAACTGACGATGAAGAAGTAGAAAACTATATCTCTACTCCTACTGAAGAAATAGAAAATGAAACACCATCTGAAGAAGTTCAACCACTTGGTAGCAAAGAAGCTAATGAACAAGAATTTGAAATGCCTCAAGTAAATGATACTCCTGTTGAAGAAATTCAATCACTTGGTAATGAAGAAACTAATGAACAAACATTTGAAATGCCTCAAGTAAATGATACTCCTGTTGAAGAAGTTCAATCACTTGGTAGCGGAGAAACTAATGGACAAGAATTTGAAATGCCTCAAGTAAATGATACTCCTGTTGAAGAAGTTCAATCACTTGGTAGCGAAGAAACTAATGAACAAGCATTTGAAATGCCTCAAGTAAATGATACTCCTGTTGAAGAAGTTCAATCACTTGGTAGCGAAGAAGCTAATGAACAAGCATTTGAAATGCCTCAAGTAAATGATATTCCTACTGAAGATCAACAAATAGAAAGTGAAACTACTGAAGTAGAAGTTCCTAATTATCAAACAGAACTTTCTCAAGAAAACAATGATTTAGGTTATACAGTAGTAATGCCAAACGAAGAAGAACAATATCAAGAGTTTATTGAAGATGTAGAAGAAAATCAAACAGAAGAAGTTCAAGAAGAAACTCAAGAAGAGATAAATGAAGAAAATTCAGAAGAAGAAACTCCAAATGAAACTCCTACAGAGGAATCAAATAATGAAGAAACCGAAGATACTACTCCTACTCTAGATCAACTTGTAGACGAAGTAACTGAAGAAGATGCTGAAGAGGAAGAAGAAGACGAAGAAAAAGACAAATATACAATTTCTGCAACAAATGATGATAAAGAAAAAATAATAAATAATGAAGAAGATGATTCATTTATCGCACCTATCGTTGATGAAGAAGACGAAGAAGAAGATGAGGAAGAAGAATCAGATAATACTCAATATCAAAAATCAAATACAGTTTATTATGAAGAAGATCCAATTGATTTAGCAATAGACATAAAAACCGACCTAGATCAATTAATGATGCCTGAATCAAACTTAGAAAAACTTGATATGACTGAAGAAACATCAGAACAAAACGTTTCAGAAACAAACGAAGAAATTAGTGAAGCAGCAACAGAAGAAACATCTGTTACAGATGAATCACCAAATCAAGAACAAGAAGAAACAATAACTGATGAAAAAGAAGATATTTCTGAAGATGATTATGAATATGACTACGAATATGATGATTACGATTTTGATAAAGAAGAAAACGACTATACAGAAGAAGAACAAGCATACTTTGATCAAACAACAGCTCAACAAGAACAATTTACAGAAGAAAATATAAATACTGATATCGAAATTGATACAATCAACCCAGTAGAAGGAACTGCTCCTAATATTCAAGCAATATCTGCAGTACCAGATGTAACAGAACAAGAATCACTTGAAGAACACACTGGTTCAAGTCTACTAACAGATCCAGGAATAAGAATTGCTGATGACGGAAGTATTAATCAATCTGCAGAAATAAATGCTGATCCAATTCTTCCAAATTATGAAGACTAAAAAAAAGAACTTTAAAAAGTTCTTTTTTTTTATTAAATTAAATCTTTAACTAAATTGTAGACCTCTTCCCCAATATCTTCAATAGACCTAACTTCTTCATCTTTAATACATTCTATTCTATTCCAATTATAAAGTTCAGATAATTCAATATAAGTGCGTTCTGCATTTTTTAAATGATCCTCATCCATTTCATGTTGATCTAAAATTTCTCTATTTTTCTTTAATATGCATGAATATTCATAAGGCATATGTAAAAATATAGTCTTATCGGGTTTAGGTAATTTTAATAACCAATATTCTAATTTATCAATCCATTGATACATATCAAATCTTTCATCTTTATCTTTAATTTTACTTCCTTGATGAGCTAAATTAGAAGTAGTATATCTATCCAAAATTACATAATAATTCTTTTTTAAATATTCATTTATCTTACCAATGTTATATCTTCTATCTGCTGCATAATATAAACACGCAACATATGGTTCAACATTAGGAGCCCCTTCTGGAAAGAACCCTTCACATATTTCTGCCTTTCCTAAATATGATCCACCTACAATCTTTCCCGTTGGAGTATCATACATAGGAAAACCAAACCTAATACATTTCTTTCCTTCTTTTTTTAATCTTTCTACTAATAACTTAGATTGAGTTTCTTTACCAGAACAATCAGTTCCCTCAATAACAATAATCTTTCCTGCCATAATACATCTTCCCTTCTTACTATTGTTCATACATTAAATTATATCATTATAAAGCACTGTCTATGTGTTGCAAAAGCAACAAAAAACAAGCAAATTTATTGCTTGTTATTTCATTTTAACCCTAATTTGAAAAGCTAAATTATTATTATACTTTTTATTGTATATATCACTAATCCATATTCTTAATCTAAATTTCTTGTTATCATCATCTAAAATACCAGAATAAATAATTTTACCATCAGAATCATTTAAAAAAGCAGAATAAACAGGTACAGTATTATTAAATCCTTCTAAAGGTGTATTATTACTATCTGTTAGATATACTTTAATAAATTTATCTTCTAAATCACTACCTAAATCCTTTAATAAGATATCATAATTAACCTTTATAGAATCATTTTGTTCTTTAGGTACATTAATTTCAAAATCATAATATTCATTAACAAATCTTTTACCTTTAAAATCGCTATATATTTTTGGACTATTTATTTCATATAAGCTATTTATATCTCCTCCAGCATAATTAAAAGATATATAATTACTTGTCTTCTTATTTAATTTTAAATAATCATTTAAGGAATTAGATAATAAAATATCACTTGTTTTATAAACTAAAACAATAAGTATTAAAACAAAACTAAAAGCAATAAAAGTATTAATCTTTCTAAATAAACTTTTCTTATTCATAATAATTATCTCCTTCCTACATCATAATAATATCAAAATTAAAAAATACCAGCAATCTTTTCAAAAAAATAAGTGCCAACTAGACACTTATATTATCATTTTTATCAAATGGAACTTCTAAAAACTTACGACTTGCTAAAAAGTCACACATATGAACAAAATTTTGATATTTTGTTTTTGGTCTTTCTAATACCTCTACTCCATTATAATCTGTTGTCCAAGGACCCATATGTGTTTTAATAACATCATCTAAAAATTCAATTTCTTCCATTTCTAGTTCCATATTATCTTCATTATCCATAATCATTTGACCCATCATTATTGGATGATCAAATCTAGTATATTTTTCTTTAGGAACTCCACTTTTAACTCCATCATGTAAAATAAGTGCCATAATCATTAAATCTTTTTCATCTTGAGTATATTTATCACCAATACAAATATCACCTAATAACTCATTTGCTATTCTAACAGCCGCCTTAGTATGTCTAACTAACCCACCTTTACCAAGAGCATAATTAGGATGATATTTCCCCGTAGAAGATGCTTCAATCTCAAAAAAATAATCAGGTAAAACCTTAAGCATTTCTATACAAGACTTTCTAATACGATCACTCTTAATAAATTCAAGTTCATTCTTAAATATTTCTTCTCTATTCATATACAATACCTTCTAACAATCTTATTATAATTTCATTACTAATATACCATTTATCTTCTGGAATATAAAGATTATTATTATCTAATACTAATAATCCTTTATTAACTAATTCATTATATTCCAATCTAACTTTATACAATAAATACAACTTTTCTAAATCAATACCACTACTCTTACGAAGATTAAGCATAATCTCATAATATACTAAATCATCCTTTTCAAGTATCTCTTCTTCAAGTAAATAACTACCTTTCAAATAATGACTAATCGATCTGGTATTAGAAACTCTTCTATTATTAATATAAGCGCTAGCTCCTAAACCAAACCCATAATATTCTTCATTATTCCAATAAACTAAATTATGTCTAGATTCATAACCTTCTTTTGAATAATTACTTATCTCATAATGATTAAAACCATTATCTTTCATAAAACCACAAATAGTTTGATACATTTTATAATCTAAATCACTATCTATATTTTCAATATTATTTATTCCTAATTTAGTATGTTCTTCAATAATAAGTGAATAACAAGAAACATGTTCAATATCTAACGAATTAATAAATTCTAAATCTTTATTTAGATCACTAATTTCCTCGCCTGGTAAAGCATACATTAAATCAACATTAATATTATCAAAACCAAGTTTCTTAGCTAATCTAATGGTTTCTTTGGTATTTTCTAAATTCTCTTCTCTTTCTAAAAAATCAAGCTGCATATTACTAGTTGTCTCTAAACCAAAACTTAGTCGATTAATTCCCTTTTCTTTAAATAGTTTTAACTTTTCTTCTGTCGTATTAGAAAAATTACATTCAATAGTAAACTCACAAAAATTATTTCGTTTAAATTTATCCGTAATTTCAAATAATCTTTCTAACTGTTTTATATTTAAACTACTAGGAGTTCCACCACCAATATAAATAGTCTTTATTAATTCTCCTCTATATAAAGAATTAACTTCGTTTTCTAATTCATCTAAATACTTATCAACGATTTTTTCATTATAAAACATTTTACAAAAGTCACAATAAGCACAAATTTTTTCACAAAACGGGATATGAATATAAACACTACTAATCATTTTCTATTCCCCGCTTCATGTCTATAAGCTTTATCATAAACTTTTTTAGGAACCATCATTGCTCTTACAATACAACCATCTTCACCGTCCATTGTCACATCAACAACATTAGCAATATTCCAAGCATTAATTAAATATTCATTTTGATTAGGGCTATAAGAAACATTCCCAATACTTACTCCATCCTCAAATTCTTCAGGAATCAAATATTCAATTTTTACATTATAATTTAATCCTAATTCATTAGGTTTTCTATAATAACAAGAATCTTCAACTAATGATGTACTAACAAACCCTTTATCAAGTAAAAAGCCACCTTCTAGGCTTTTTAAATCTTCTAATGATTCAATACCATATTCACTAAAATAAGAAAGCGGAACACCTCTAAAAACTTTTATATTCCCAACAGATCTTTGATTATCATCAATTGCTTCTCTTAAATTAGTCGCAATTCTATCAAATCTTTCTCTTTCTCTAGAATGACCATGTTTTTCATAGTTCCACTTGCCTCTCGCAGAAGCATTAATTCTACGATAATTAAATCCTGAATAATCATTAAAGACATCTCTTACTTCTTCACTATAACTCCCTGTGTCGCATGCCATTAATGCCATTTCTGCATTTTCAAAAGTTCTATATTCCCTAAAAGAACAAGCACTACAAAACCTACCAATGTTATTTTTCTCATCAGCATCAATCATTCTAAATACACGCGCTACATCTTTACTTGTTCCTTTTTCCATAACTACTCCTATTTTTCACTAGTAGATAAAATAGATAAGAAAGCTTCTTGTGGTACTTCAACACTACCAATTCTCTTCATTCTCTTTTTACCTTCTTTTTGTTTTTCTAATAATTTTTTCTTACGAGTAACGTCTCCACCATAACATTTAGCTAAAACATTCTTTCGCATTGCTTTAATATCAGTTCTCGCAATAACATGAGTTCCAATAGCAGCTTGAATAGGCACTTCAAACATTTGTCTTGGAATAATTTCTTTTAATTTTTCAACTACTGCTTTACCTCTGTTATATGCAAAATCTTTATGTACAATAACACTTAAAGCATCAACTATATCTCCATTTAATAAAATATCCATCTTAACAAGATTACTTTCTTTATAACCAATAAGTTCATAATCAAATGAAGCATATCCTTTAGTATATGATTTTAATTTATCAAAGAAATCATAAACGATTTCCGAAAGTGGTATTTCATAATGTATAGTAACTCTTTCTTGATCAAGATAATCCATATTTATGAAAGTACCACGCTTTTCTTGACATAATTCCATAATAGGTCCAATATATTCGCTTGGCGTAAATACACTAGCTTTAACATATGGTTCCATTGTTTTAGATACTGTTTCACGTCTTGGCATTTTTGCTGGACTATCAACCATTATTTTAGTACCATCTGTCATTAAAACTTCATAAACAACTGAAGGAGATGTTGCAATTAAATCTATACCAAATTCTCTTTCAATTCTTTCTTCAATAATTTCCATATGTAATAAACCTAAGAATCCACATCTAAATCCAAAGCCTAACGCTTTAGAAGTTTCCGGCTCATAAGAAAGTGCTGCATCATTTAATTTCATCTTTTCTAATGCTTCTCTTAAATCTTCAAACTTATTTGATTCGATTGGATATAAACCACAATATACCATTGGTTTCATTGGTTTATAACCTGGAAGTCTCTCACTAGCAGGATTACTATCTAAAGTAATAGTATCACCTACCGCAACATCACTAATACTTTTAATTGATGCATATAAATAACCAACTTCTCCAGCTTTTAAAGATTTAACTTGTTTTTCTTTTGGAGTATTAACTGAAATTCCAATAATGTCATAAACAGCATTAGTCTCCATCATACGAACTAAGTCACCTACTTTAACTTCACCATCAACAACCCTTACACTAGTAATAACTCCACGATAAGAATCAAATAAGCTATCAAATATTAAAGCTTTTAAAGGTTTAGAACTATCTCCAGTTGGCGCTGGAATTATCTCAACAATTTTTTCAAGTAATTCTTCAATTCCAACTCCAGTTTTTGCACTAGTACAAACAATTTCATTTCTAGAAAAACCAATAGTTTCAAGTTCACGAGTAACTTTTTCAACATCCGCACTAGGTAAATCAATTTTATTAATAACTGGAATAACAGTTAAATTATTATCAAGCGCTAAATAAAGATTTGCTAAAGTTTGAGCTTCAACTCCCTGTGCTGCATCAACAACAAGTAATGCTCCTTCGCATGCAGCTAAACTACGAGATACTTCATAAGAAAAATCTACGTGCCCAGGAGTATCAATTAAATGTAAATGATATTCTTCACCATTCAAATTATATAAAAGTTGAACAGCATTTAACTTAATAGTAATACCACGTTCTCTTTCAATATCCATTGAATCAAGTGTTTGTTCTTTTAATTCTCTTTTATCAAGCGCACCAGTTTTTTCAAGTATACGATCGGCAAGAGTACTTTTACCATGATCTATATGTGCAATAATACAAAAGTTTCTAATATTTTCTTGTTTCATATAAGCACCCTCCATGTCAACTAATTATACCATGATATAAGCCTATTGTAAATTAATGCAAAAGAAAAAATTAGAACTAAATTCTAATTTTATTCTTCAATTATATATTCCCATCCTGGTTGCCAATCTCCGGTCTTTCTCCAATCATTTTGATTGGCTTCTTCCCAAGAAATTCCTTTATTAATAACTTCTAAAGCAAGTTGTGGCGCACGATGTGCAACAATTCCAACAGTCTTTCCAGAATAATTGTCTTTTAAGAAATCAACAAACTCTCGCATTCTCTTTTCGACGTCTTTTAAACTCTCTCCATTAGGGAATGCTTCGCTAACATGTTCTTCATAAATAACTAAACTTTTATGTTCCCCATCAAGATCACCATAATTACATTCACGTAGTCTATTATCAGTATGTTTTTCTACATCTGGGAATGCAATATTACTAGACTCAACTGCTCTTTTTAAATCAGATGTAAACATAACATCAAACTTATCTCCACGTTCACGAGATACATTTCCTAAATTTTCAGCTTGACAACGACCTAAATCATTTAACATAGCTTCTTTCCAACCACTACATAACTTAGCTGCATTATCAGTTGTTGTACCATGTACAAAATACATTACTTTAATCATTTTAAATCTCCTAAAAAAGATAAGTTTTTCAACTTATCTCTTATTCACTTGTAATTTCACTACTTAAGAAGTGATATTCATCATTTTCATCTTTAAAGAATGTATAAGTAACGGTACTTGCATTATCTGTATAATTTTCAATACCTAACATTGTTAATTGATCAGCAACAACACCATTCTTCATTTCTAATTGATTTGTTTTAGCAAAATCTTTATATACTGCACAATCATACTTATCAATAGCAAGACCAGCATCATCAGTATATTGCTTAATAGCAGTAAATACAACTTTTTCTTTAATTATAATATTATTAGTTTTTCCTTCACGCATAGCACTTTCAATTTTATAAAGATATGGATTAAGAACCATCTTAGAACCACCTTCACTAACACTATCGAAAGTAACTAACCAACTATCTGTCATACTATCATACTTTAATATACCAGCATTATAACCATCTTTAGCAAAATTAACTGCAATATTAACTGGTGTATTAGTAGTATATGTAACATCTTTTCCAAAGAAATTGAATACATATTCCTTAATTCTATCATTTGAAATACTATAAGTTTTTAATACCTTTTCAGAAGTTGTATCATCATCAGAATCTACACTATCAGTAGGAGACATGTCAACAAAGTCAGATTCAGTAGCATATCTAAGTGCAAAATAAATCTTTTCCTCAGTAGTAAAATCACTAGCAGTAACACTACCACTCTTAAAGAATTTCGCATTTCTTATACCATTTACTGCATATGTAACATTGTCATATAAATAAACTATCATTTCATCATCTAAATCCATTTGAGAATCCTTATTTGAAGTAACAACAGTTTGTTTTCTATTACCATTAATTAATGCATCAGTAATAAAATATACTGAAAATCCTGCAATAGCAGCAACAACAACAATAATTAAAAACTTAATAATTTTCTTTTTCTCACCTGGATCTTGATTATATCCACCAGATG
>JAGARQ010000064.1 GCA_017622175.1 Bacilli bacterium
ATTTGTAACTCAATATTATTTAGATAATATTTGTTTCGAAATAAACAGTATGCCACGTAAATTATTTGACTATAAGTGTTCATATGATATAGAATTAAAATATAAATAAAATGGTGCGGTTGAGATTTGAATAAAGAAAAAATAAACTTTTTTCAAAAGTTTATTTTTCCAATATCTCTTTGTATATTTCGTAGTAGTGTTCTACTGTTCCTGGCTCGAAAGCTAATTCTTTTTGCCTTACAAAATTGATTAAGTTTGTTAATTCAGATTTAAGAATGCAATCTATTTTTTCAGAGTATCTCATAATACTTTTATGATATTTGTATTCACCTCTATCTAATACTTTAAAGCTACCATCTGGAAAGACTCTTAAATCTAAATCATAGTCTATATATTTTATTGCTCCCTCTTCCACTATAAATGGTGAGGCTATATTGCAGTAATAATATACTCCATCTTTTTTATACTGTCCTATTATATTATACCAACTATTGTAAAAGAAATATAATACTGCAGGTTCTTTTGTTCTCCAGGTTCTTCCATCAGACTCAGTTACCTTTGTCCTTTCATTTCCAAACACTAGATAATCATCATGTATTTCAAGTAGAACCGCTTCATCCCAAGAACGATGTATCTTTCCATCGTGTTTATAAGCATGGATAAGATACTTTTTTCCTATTTTTAGTTCTTCTTTTTCCATCTTTTTACCTCGTTCTGTTTGTATTATAACCTTTTTTGGTTGTTTTTTCAACCTATGTTGCTTTAAAAAAAAGAAAGCTTACTTCTTAACTTTCTTTTTTTCTTCTTTTTTATTACTTTCTTCTGAATTGTCTTTTGTATTTACTTCTTCTAGTTCTTCTTTAATAACTAATGCTTCAGTTATTCCTTCTCTCATTGTTTTTTGGAAAATTTTTACATTTCTTTTAATAGTAAATGTTGAAATCATATCTAACACAGCATATATAACAATGAATATACCTACAACTTTTGTGAAGGATGACAATGCTTTAAATGGATTAAATAATAAAACTATTCCACATAATGTACTTATTATAGATATCACCATTGTTGTTTTCCATAAGTTATTTCCATTTGCTTTTAATTCAAATGCATATTGTAATTTAGTTGCACTGCTAATAACAATACTAATTCCTAAGATAGCAGGAATAATACTAGCTATTGCCTGTGGATTTTTTATTACTATTATTCCTAGAATAACACTTACTATTCCATATACAATGTCTAGTTCTGCTTTTTGTTCGTTATTTGTATTTTGAATAAATTTAATAATTGCTAAAACACCAATTGCAATTAATATTCCTCCTATTATATAGGATATAGAGTAAATCACAGCATCTGATTGAAATATTAGTAATAACCCTAAAGCTATTAAAAATAGTGATGTTATTAGTGATGATCTAAAAAACTTTTTCATTAATTTTTCCATAAGTACCTCCATTTTTCTTAAGTTGATTATAGCACGATTTTTTTATGTTGTACAATTATACGTTCCTATTTTTCTGTTTTTTCCACAGTTTTTTCTTCTAAATTGTTTTTTTCTAAGTCTTTTTTGCTTTTTTCCACAAATATTGTGGATATATTTTTTGTTCCAGTTATTGATTCATATAAAAATAGATGTTGTTTATTAGTTATAACTGTATATATATAATAAATTATATTAATTACCTGACAAAATACTATTACATGCCAAATTCTTGTAACGACATTTTGCTTTAGATAATTATCAATAATGCTAAGCCAACTATTTGGATATATCACGATGTAGATAAGTAAAATATTTCTAATTAATATTTGATACCACTTTACTTGTGATTCTAAACCTGATATTTCTAATTTAATAACTTTCTTTCCAATAGTTTTTCCAGATGATAGCATTGGAATAATAATATAAAATATGGTCAAAGTAATTATAAGATAATAATCCTCTAAAAATGTATTATATAAAAGTATTTTTGTAACTATGCTAAGTATTATTGCAAATAATACATCAATCATTAATGACACTAATCTTCTAATCAATGTTACTCTTTCGCCTTTTTTATATCCTTTTTCATCAAGTTCATCAATTGTTGGAATAAAAAATGTAAATAACGGAGTAATGGCATGCCCCATTAATCCACCTAATGTATTTATAAACAGATCATCTACATCAAATAGTCGGTATGGTCTTGGGTATATTCCATAAAGACCTGTTAACTGTGTTAGTTCAAAAAATAAACTCAATAAAAAAGTATATATAATTGAATGATACCATTTCTTTTTAAAGATATATCGTAAATATATTCCAAATGGTAATGTTAAAATAATATTAAATAGAACTGTATATATTGTTGAATTCTTAAATATGTTTATAAAATCTTTAAAGTTTGAAATATTAAATGACGTTGTTGCGATAATATCCTTAACAAATTGAAAAGGTATCAATTGGGAAGTTGGTCCAGTCATTGATGCAACTTTTTCTATTGACGGTAATGGTAACATTACTAAAAAGTAAGCACATATTATATAAAGAATCATACTGTAAAATATTGCACTTTTTAATATTGGAATTGAACCAAATTTTCTATATTGATGAATTAAAAAAGGAATAGTTAGTATGAATGCTATAAATGGAAATACAATAAATGCATATTCTATTGGTATTTTATAAACATCCACAACTATTCCTCTTTTCTATATTTAAATTAGTTTTTTTCCACAAGAAATGTTAATAATGCTTCTGGATCTAGTCCTTCTACTGCGATATCATATATTAAGTCAATTATAGGTATTTCTACTTTTTTATGCTTTAACAACTTATATATAGATTCAAGTGTATAGAAACCTTCTACTGTTGTTCTTGATAAATATTCCTTTATTTCTTCTGGTGATTTCTTTTCTCCGATTATTTTACCAAAACTGTAATTTCTACTTTTTGTAGATGTACATGTTAATAATAAATCACCAATTCCTGCAAAAGTATCAACTGTTCTTTTCTTTGCACCAAAGGCAAATAGAATTTCTTCCATATCGTGCATTGCTTCAGTAATTAACATTGCTTTAGTTGATTCATTAGCTTTCATTCCTTCTAACATACCTGCTGATAAAGCAATTACATTTTTAATTGAGCCACATACTTCAACTCCAATTACATCTGTTGATTCTCTTAACTTAATGTATCTATTAGCTAAAGCTTTTTTTGCTAGTTCACGTGTTTTTTTCTTTTTACTTGCAAGAGTTAATCCTGCTGGCATTTTTGAAACTAAATCAATTGCAAAAGATGGTCCACTTATTACACCAATATTTCTTGTATTAAGATGCTTTTCAAATATTTGATTAATAAATAAACCTGTATCTTGTTCAATACCTTTTGTTGCAATTATAATGTGATTATTTTTTATAAATGGTTCCATTTCTAATGCAAGGTCATCTATAAATGCAGCAGGAATAGCTACTATTAATAAATCTTGACCCTTAATACATTTTTCCACAGAAGTTGTTAATTTAATTTTACTTGATATTTTAAAGTTAGGAATTAACTTTTCATTTTGACGCGTTTTTTCTAATAATTTTTTTTCTTCTTCAAATTTTGTCCACATTGTGACGTCACATTTGTTTTCTATTAATATACTGCTAAGAGCCATACCATATGCTCCACAGCCGAATAAACCTACTTTCATACTTTTCCTCCAGTCATTCATGTAGTGTTTTGTCTCATTTTGTAATTTACCACTTATTTTAATTTTTGTCTAGTTTTTAGTGTTTTGCTTTTTAAAATTATATTATGTTTGTTTGATGTATATATATTATTATATCCTTATATTTCTTTGACTTTAAACATTATTTAACATATACTAAATATCGAGGTGATATCATGAAGGATATGGAAGTTCACAATTCTGAAATTTTGGAAAATGGTGGTTTAAAAATGAATCGTTCTTCTAAAGTTGGTATTATCATTGCACTATGTTTAGGTCTTGGGGCTGGGGCAACAGCAGGTTATCTATTTGGTGAGTCAGATGACATTGAAGTCTTAGATTTAACTTCTCCTCCGGGAATTGAAATTAGTGCTGATACACCACTTAGAGATCAAATATTTATTTCTGATGATGAAACAATCATTCCTTATGAACAAGAAGATCCAATAAATGTATCATTAGAGGAGATTAATAGTTTAAACATTATTATAAATGATAATGATTGTAGAGAGGATTTTATTAATAATGTTTGTGCAGAATTAGATAGAGATGGTATAAAGTATACATTTACAAGAAACTGTGAAAATATTGATGTGGATAATGCTGTCGTAATAACTTTAGATCAACAATATATGGCTGGTCCTGCAACTGTAGTATTTGCTCCGCTTCAAAATGGTCGTATAGGAAATTCCGATGCTTTAGCCTTAGCAGCACAAAGAGCTTTTTACGAAAAAGGATTTTTAGTCGACGGTGTTGCTTGTGGACAAATGGGATTTAGAGAAAATGATAATGGTACAATTAGCGAGAGAATTCCAACTGATACAGAAAGCGCAATTGGAACAGATAAAAACACAAGTTTTGTTACTATTTCTTTTGGGACGCAAAATACTCATGCAGGTTTAACAGCCTCTAGCATTGAAGGTATGTTAACCAGATACTATTCATTTATTACATCTGGTTATGATAATGATGACTTGGTTTATTGTGTTGAAGATGGAGAAGATTATAGTGATATTGCTGAGAAATTAGATACAACAGGTACTGCTTTATATAAATATAACGGTTCTCCAGATGAAAGTATTTTATTAACAGGTGATGCACTTATTAATCCAGCAGCTGCTAATATAAGAGAATTTAACAAACATGTACCTACTAATTTATATATAGATAAAACACTTTGGTCAAAATAAATTTAATTAATTTTTGTTGAATATTAAAAATAATTGTGTTATACTTTGATTGTTCTATTTGAAAGAACTACGTATTTCACAATTTATAGGGGATTAGTTAAATGGTATAATAATGGTCTCCAAAACCACTGTTGGGAGTTCGATTCTCTCATCCCCTGCCATTTAGAATTTTAAGCAACAG
>JAGARQ010000065.1 GCA_017622175.1 Bacilli bacterium
AATTTGTTCTTTTGTTATATATGGATTCTCCGCAGCCAAATCATGAATGATACTTGTTACTTGTTTGTATTGTTCTTCCATTTTTATCACCTATCTTCTTTTTAATTATAGCATAAATATAGTTTATGTGAATAGTTTTTTGGTTATATGTAAATTTCTCCATTATCTTTATTTTACTGTCTATTGTCACAATTTGTCGATTTGTTTTTTTAATTTGACACAAACAATTTATTTTGTTGACAAATTATCCTTTTATTTTCTTTTAATTTCGTAGCTGGTTTACTATTTTATAATTTTATTTTACAAATTGTACTCTTTTATTATTTATGTTATAGTAATTACTAAATAAATCTGTTTTATTAGGGGGAATTTTATATGGCAGTTACTTTAGAGGAATTATTAGCTAGTTTTAATAATAATCCTAATAATTTAGGAATTCCTGGTAATGGGTTTCAGTATCAAAACTTAGGGTCTGGGCAAGATGCCACAGAAGAGTTTTTTAAAACTCAAAGTTTTCTTAGAAAAATCTTTTTAGAAAGAATAGTAAATGAAGCACCTGAACTTGTGGATCCTAATATGAGGTTAGAGTTTATTAATTATGGTGATACACAACAAGTATATGTATTAACTGCAAATGGAAAACAATGGTCGGTACTTGTTACTCAACCTGGTACAAAGTTTGGAACTGGTAAAAAGGAACATGATAATTTAAGACAACTTGCGACTATTTGTCCGGAAGTTATTGTTAAGCCAGAATACTATTTTGAAGATAATGGCAAAGAATTATATATTGCTCCATATATTTATCAAGCAAGATGTATTGCAAGTCAAGATTATGGATATGGTGTTTATGTACCTGAACCTTATTATAGATTTGATACATTTTCACCTAAAGATAGAGAAACTGTTAATACATGTATGATTGCTAATTTAGTTAGACTATATGATGACGAAAAAGGGCGAGGAATTGGTGCTTGCAAAATTGGTGGAGGAGACTTCATTTTAGATAAAACTTGGGATACAAGTGATAAATCGATCGACTCTACTCTTGAAAGCATGAAACTTATTGCTGCAAGAGAGATGGTTCCAATGACTTTATCCGATTATGAACAACAATTGTTAATTGAGTTTTCCGAGAGAACTTATTATAAAAGATTAGAAGATAGAGATCCTAATATCTTAATTAATCATAAAAATAGAATACCAATGACGTATGGTGAAATTGGTAATGGTATAGAATTAGGTAGACAATTAAGAAAGAAATTATAGGAGGTTATTATGATAATAAAATCTAGTGCAATTGATAGATTGTTAAGAGAAAATCCAGAACTTGGAGAAAGAAGATTTGGTCTTCCAAATATTGGACTTAGAAATGATGGAGAAAAATTTAATCCTACTGTTCAAAGTATTGCTGATGCAATTGACTTTTATGGATTTGAAGTAAGAGATGAAAATATTACAACTATTCCAGATATTGATTTAGGTAGCGGGAATCCAACTAAGTATCCACCCTTCCCTTTATCTATTGAAGAGATGAAAAAGAGTTTAGATTCACAAAATATGTATAGATATCCTTATACTGAAGGTGATGATGAAATACGTAAAGTGTTACTTGACTATGTAGAAAAAGAAGGTTTTGTTAATACTACTCCATATGCATATTCAGATATTGATGATAAAGGACTATGTGTACATAATATTACATTCTTACCTTCAACATCTATTGCTTTTAATATGATTGTTAATATTATTTCAAAGCCTGGAGATGTTGTATTAGTAACAGGACCAAATTATGGTTTATTTACAATTAGAGCAGAACGTGAAGGTGCTGAGGTTGAAGTACTTCCACTTTCTAAAGAAGATAATTGGTTAGTAAATCCAAAGAAACTTGCTCAAAAGATTGATGAAATTAATGATAGTTTACAAAAAGTATATAATCGTCGTAAAGGATATGTTCCAAGAGTTGTTGCTTTTTTAAATGCTAATCCTAATAACCCTACTGGTAAAGTTATGGGAGAAAAAGATGTAGAACTTTTAAAAGAAATTGGAGAAGTTTGTAGTAAACGTGGAGTTTTCATAATAGATGATTTAGTTTATAGAGACATTTGTTTTGAAGAAGATGGTAAGGCTAAGCCTATTGCAACTATTCCTGGTATGTTTAGAAATACAATTTCTTTATTTGGTCTTTCTAAGAGTTATGGAATGGCTAGCCTTAGAGCAGGATTTGTTGTTGCTGATGAGATTATTATTCGTGAATTAATTAATAGAATATTCCAAGGAATGGACTCTGCTCCTGATATTGTTGGTAGAGCTTTAGCTGGTGCATTTAATGTAAGTCCAGAAAGAGATAAAATTTATAAAGAATATTTTGGCGAACTTAGAAAAATTTATAAAAAGAAATTTATGTTACTAAAAGCTTTAGTTGATGGAATTGATTCTATTGATGATAAAGAGTTAAAAGTTGAAATTGAAAATACTATTAGAGATACTATTAAAGAAAATGATGTTTCTAAAATATTAAATGGTTTACCTTATGTATCATTTCCTAAGAATTTAGAACCGGAATCAGGGTTCTTTGCAATACTTGACTTTACTCAAGTTAAAGGTATGAAATATAAAGATATGATTATTAATAGTGAGAAAGATTTATTAGTATTCTTCTATAGAACTTCTAGAACTAGATTTTTAGTTGGGCAATCTATTAGTTGGCCATATGAAAATGAAATGGTTGGTAGAGTTACTTTTGCACTTGAAGATAGTCGCATTATAACTGCTCTTGCTAATATGAATAGAGCTTTACAATTACTTGTTAAGGGTGAGGATTATATTATTCGTAAGAATGAATTAAAAGATCAAGAACAAATTGCTAGAATTAAGATTGATGGTTGGAGAACTGCTTATGATAAGATTGTTGCTTCTAAGTATTTAAATGCATTAGATTATGAAGCACAAACACAACGTTATATTAGTAGTTTTGAAGAATATAAAGATTTAGTATTAGTTGCTGTTAAAGAGAATGAAGTTTTAGGGTATTCATGTTTTGCTCTTAGTGATAAGAGTGGTAAATATGACTCTGAGCTTGTAAGTTTATATGTAAAAACAGAACAGGCAGGACGTGGTATTGGTTCTAACTTATTAATTGAAACTGCTAAGGAATTATTAGATCAAGGTAAACATAATATGATTGTTTGGTGTTTATCTGATAATAAGAATGCTATTAAGTTCTATGAAGGTCTTGGTGGAGTTAATGTTGAAACTAAAGATGCTAAGATTGGCGATGAATACTATAAAGAATATGGTTTCTATTTTGATTTAGAGACTGTTACTGGTAGAAAATAAAAAAGAGTTTAGAACTCTTTTTATTTTTGTCTTCTATTTATAGCATCTAATAATGTTAGTTGTTTTACTTTGACATTGTTCTTACCAGTTCCTAATTCAACATCAGGTTTTACATTAGGTCCGTGGTAATCACTTCCTCCACTAATTAGAAGATTAAATTTATCAGCAAGTCTTAAGAATTCTTCTTCGTCTTCTTGAGTGTGATTACTATGATATACTTCTATTCCATCTAAACCATTATCAACTAAATATTCTATTTTTCTTTCAAGGTCGCTTTTGCTTAATTCAAGTGACACTGGATGGGCTAATATCACGTAACCGTTGGCATTATGAATTAGTTCAGCACACTCTGGAAAATCAATTCCTTTAGCTACATCTTCTAATTTTTTATAAGCTTCTATTAAATATTTATCAAAAGCTTCTTGTACAGTTGATACATATCCATGTTCTATAAGTAGTTTAGCAACATCAGGTCTTCCGATATTTCTTTGGGCATTTAAAATATTTAGTATTTCTTCCGATGAAAAGATTATGCCATAATCTTTTTTTAATTGGCATATGATTCCTGATACTGAGTAAATACTTCTAGTATGTAAATCCTTCATTTTTTCATTAAGTCTTTCATCCCAGATATCTATGTCTTGTCCTAAAATGTGCATTCTGCCAACTGGTACTTTAATTGAAACTTCTATTCCATTAATTACTTTTGTTTTTCTTTTACTTTGAGGAATAGTCATGTTTTGAACTCCTAGTAATGTATCATGATCAGTAATTGAAATTGTATCTAGTCCTTCTCTATCTGCTTTTTTGACAAGTTCGTTTGGAGTTAGTTCTCCATCTGAATAGCAAGTATGTGTATGCATGTCAATTAGTCCTGATTTACTCATTTTATACCTCCTAATTTTAAAACCTTTCCTTCTTCTGCAGCGTCTGTATTTTCAAATATAGTTCTTGCTTCTTGAACATATAATTCTTTATCTATTTCTGGAAAAAAATGTGTTAATAAAAGTTGTCTTACATTTGCTTGTTTGGCAATCTTGGCTGCTTCATATGCATAAAGATGGTTATCTGTAAGTCTGGTTTGTCCTCTTAGAAATGTTGCTTCACAAAGTAAGATATCTGCATCTTCTGCTAGTCTTACTAAAGAATTACCTTGGTAACCAGTGTCACCACTATAGACAAATGTTTTATCTTTATTCACAACTTTTGTGGAATAAGTATTTACTTGATGAGGATTTTTTGAAAAACTTATATTTAAATCTTCAAATTCTATTTTTGTGTTTTCGTTATATGGAATAAGTTCAAAATAATGTTCTTCTCCTAAGTTTTGAAGAAACTCATAATCTATTAATGGTTTTTTTACTAATCTTGATGCTCCCCAACCATCATCATCAGTATATCCTTCAGATACTTGGTACATATTTGGTTCTGGTATATATACTTTTACACGTTCTTGTAGATAACCTAAATTATGAAAAACATAAGTTGCATATGCTAAAGATAATAGGTCTCCATAATGGTCTTTATGTAGGTGGGAAATGATAATATTTAAATTTTCTAAATCATCTGGTAATTTTAAATTTCTTGTTACTCCATTTCCACAATCTAATAAAACTTTGGTCTTATTTCCTCTTATTAAATATCCAGGACAATTCTTATCATCTTTACAATATGGAGAAACTGTTCCTAAGACTTTTATTTCCATAAATAACACTCCTATCTTTTATATTTTTTTACCATGGCCTCTTCTACAACTGGTTCTACATAATCATCAATTGGTTCATCAAGAGAGAATAATTCTCTTACAATAGATGATGAAATATATTGATATTCTTGATCTGGGAATAA
>JAGARQ010000066.1 GCA_017622175.1 Bacilli bacterium
GCAACTCTTTCTCTTTCTTTTATCGTAATATCACCAGTAATATTAGAAATAATTAATTGCCCATAAGAAGTATCATAACTACTTTCATCAAGACGTACACCATCCATATATATTTCTATAAAATCGCATACTTCTTCACCTAAAAATACAGAATAAGTTTCTCCTTCTAGAATTTCTTGATTAGTACCAGAAATACCATCATATGTAATATTAAAAATTCTTCTAAAAGAAAAATCTATATTAAAGCTCTCTGTTTTAATTTCTTCAGGACTTACTAGCATAATTACTTCAAAAGTTCCACCTAATGGTTCAACCACTCCCATTGCATCTAATGGTGTAGCACTAATACTACCAGTATATTTAGAAACATCAGCATATACTTTTACATTACCAAAATTAGTAAAAGTTACCTTATAACTTGCAACAGAATCAATATCATTAAAAGTAACATTACCAATTAAAGAATCTTCATCATAATCAACAGAGTTAGAAACAACGTTCCAACTTTCATCTTCTAAAAACTGAACATTAGTAATTCTAACATCTTTCTGAACTCTAACATCCGCAACCAAATTACTAATCGACATTTCTGATACAAATGCTGAAAATCCCACAGTAAGAGTAAGAATTAATACTAAAATAATTGAACTTAAAAAATTTCTTATTTTCATACATTCTCCTCCCACTATTATCACAATTTTAATTATATCATAAAAATAAACAATAATTGTCTAATTTTAAAAATTATGCTAAAATACATACAAAGAAAAGAGGGATACTATGAAATCTATTGGTATAATTGCTGAATACAATCCTTTTCATAATGGTCACTTATATCACTTATCTAAAATAAAAGAACTATATCCAGACCATACTATTGTCCTAGTAATGAGTGGTAATTTCACAGAACGAGGAGATGTTTCCATAATAGACAAATGGAAAAAAACAGAAATAGCTAAAAAAGCAGGAATTGATTTAATCGTAGAATTACCTTTCACTTTCGCAACACAAAGTGCAGACTACTTTAGTTATGGAGCAATCACTCTACTAGAACATTTAAAAGTAGAAAAAGTGATATTTGGTAGTGAATCAGATAACATTGAAGATTTAAATTTAATAGCCGAAACACAACTTAATAATGAAGATTTTGATAAACTAGTAAAAATATATTCAAAGTTTGGACATAACTATCCAACTGCCCTATCTCTAGCACTTAAAGATTTAACAGGAAAGATAATCACAACTCCAAACGACTTATTAGGAATAAGCTACATAAAAGCAATTAAACAAAATAATTATAAAATTATTCCAGAAACAATTAAAAGAACATCAGATTATCACGATACATCATTAGAAGAACATTCTTCCGCAACAGCCATAAGGAATGCTTTAAAAGAAAATAAAGATATAACTAATTTTGTACCAGACTTCACAAAAGAATATTTAACTAATCTTCACTTTATAGAAGATTACTTTCCATTATTAAAATATAAAATACTAACAGAACAAGACTTATCAATTTATCAAACAGTTGATGAAGGATTAGACTCATCACTAAAAAAACATATATCCGAAGTATCTACTTATGAAGAATTAATTGATAAATTAAAATCAAAAAGATATACTCGTAATAAAATAACAAGAATGTTACTACACATTCTATGTGGCTTTACCAAAGAAAAAGCCAAACAGTTTAAAGAAATAACATATATACGTTTATTAGGTTTTTCTGAAAAAGGACAACAATACTTAAGTAAAATAAAAAAAGAAGTAGAAATTCCTATTATCAGTAAAATAAATCGTGAAAAAGATCCTATGTTAGAATTTGAACTACACGTTAATACAATTTATTCTCTAACAGATCAAAATGAAATAGAATTAAATAAAAAAGAATATAGAAATTTAATGAGTAAAGGAGAATAATATGATAAGACACAAAAATACTGGACAATTAATCGTAATCTCTGCCCCAAGTGGTAGTGGGAAAGGAACAATAATTAATCACTTATTAGAAAATGATAATACTAATAGATGGTTATCAGTATCAACTACTTCTAGAATGCCAAGGCCAATAGACATTCCAGGTGTAACATATAACTTTGTCTCAGCTGATGAATTTGAAAAATTAATTAAAGAAGATTTCTTCATTGAATATACAAACTATGCAGGAAACTATTATGGTACACCAAAACAAGCAATTAAAGAAAAACTTGATAAAGGAATTGACGTTATTCTAGAAATCGAAATTGAAGGTGCATCAAATATTAAAAAACTAATTCCAGAAGCATTATTTATTTTTATAATGCCACCTTCATTAAAAACAATGGTTAAACGTCTTCAAACAAGAAAAACAGAATCAAAAGATAAAATAATTGAAAGATTCAGACGTGCTTATCAAGAAATAAACCAAGTTACTCAATACAACTATGTTGTTGTAAACGACGATTTAGAAGAAGCAGTAAATAAAGTAGAAGCTATTATAAAAGCCGAAAAATGTCGTGTAGATAGAATTGAAGAAGTATACTTAGATACAAAAGAAGAAGAAATCCACGAACTTCTAATGGATGAAGAATTTGAAAATGAAAGTATTACAGAAAAGATAGATTAAAATAAAAGACTAGAAATTCTAGTCTTTTTATATTTAAAAATTATCTTTAGATATCGTTATAACAGGACGAACACCAAAGCAATGATCATAGCTGAAGATGGTATAAGACATGAGCTTATTAGTATAAACAAACCATACTTGACTAGGAAGTCTCGACCCCGTCCAATATGAAGTTAAGTAAACCCAACTTGGTGCATTACTACAACTCGTATCATCTTGACTGCATCCTAAAGATATAAGTTCCTCTATTGTGATAAGTCTAGCCTCCATTGGAGTAACTCCTAATGTTGTTAAATATGTATTGTAATTATTTACATATGCTTCTACAATACTTCCTGTATAATATGAATCATTATCTGAAAAAGCAGTTACTCCGAGATAAGGTTGACCACTAGATACAAAACCCAACATAGTTGAATCCTGTTTTCCTGTTGTTTCATCTCCATATGCTGTAAAAGTACTGTTTTCATATTTTCCTCCAACATATAAATTATACTTTGCTAACATTGTTACTGTTTCATCTGTACTAGAAATCACATAGAAGCACTCATCTTTTATGCATACTTCACTACCAACCCCATCTATTTCTCCCTTAACAACAACAGGTTTTGCAGGTGGAACATATATTTCCTCAACAGAGATTTCAATTACAGGTCTAACGCCATAATTATAACTATCACTCATATATGCTGCTTCTGTATGTATTCCAGAAGAACCTACAGCATATACCTGTGAAACGTTACTAGCTGTACCAGTCCAATATAAAGTTGAATGTGTCCAATCATATGTACAACTTGATATACAACCTAATTTTATTAATTCGTCATATGATATTAATCTTGCATTTAAGATTGGTGCATCCAAAGCATTTAAATATTTTTTATAATTTTCAACATAATTATAAAGAAGTGAAGCTTCATCATAAACATAAGTCGGATAGTTTTCGCCATATATTGCATTCAGTGATATACCATTGGTAGTCCAGTAAGAACCACTCGAGAATTTTTCCACACCTGCATAAGTAGTACCATCGTATATCATAGTTGAATCTTGAATGCCAGATGGATTTTCTATAGGAGAAATATTTATTGTTTCTTCGAACGTTGGACCTTGTGGTGCTAATGGCATTACATAAGCATTCTTTGATGTCATAATTAAAGGGGATACATTATATAATTCATCACTATAAACCACACCACTTATTACTGGTTCTACAATATAGCCTACGTTCAAATTATATTTCGCAAGCATCGAAACCTTAGTTCCATCATTACTAATTATATAAAAACATTCATCCTTTATACAAACTTCACTACCTACAGTAGTTAAATCACCACTAACTAATTTGGCAACCGGAATATACTTACTTACCTCAATATCACCAGTTACTTCAGATATAGTTAATGTTCCATTAACATAAGAATACTTACTTGAATCTAATAATACTCCATTAGAATACACATCTAATTTACTTGGTGCACTACCACCTAGATTAACACTTAAAGTTTGTCCATCCATTATATAACTAGGATAATTATTATTAATAATATCTGTATAAGTTATAGAATGCATCTTTTTAAATACAAAATCCAATTTAAATTCATGATTCTTTACAGTTGCATCATAAGTATCATAACTTATTGTCACATTAAATTTTGTAACAGAGCCTAGTGTACAATTACCAGAAGTATCACATAAACTAGTCTTTTCTTGATAATCACTAACTGCATATACTAAATTATCTGCAGATCCACTATGTGATTCAATTCCCATAACTGTATTACCAAAATTAGTAACTTCAACTTCTAAAGTTACAGTAGCAGTAGAACTTTTTAAATTAACATTTCCTAAAATACTATCCTCATCATAATCTAAACTATTCATGCCTCCATTAGATGAAGAAACTACACTTACACCAGTAATTCTAACATTTTCATTCAATCTAACTTCCGCCACCAAATTACTAATAGACATTTCTGATACAAATGCTGAAAAACCTACAGTAAGAGTAAGAATTAATACTAAAATAATTGTACTTAAAACATTTTTTATTTTCATACATTCTCCTCCTACTATTATCAACTTTAATTATAACATAAAAATTATTATTCTAAATAAAAAAACTAGATATAAATCTAGTTTTATTTTATTTCTTCTATCTTCATTAAGTTTGTTGTTTTAGATCTTCCAATAGTTGGGAAACCGCCAGTTAAAACAACTATATCTCCTGTTTCTAAATGAGTAAACTCTTTAGCAACTTCAACACTAGCATTTAAAACTTCATCAGTAGTTCCGTACATTGGAATAGTTCTTGTATATACTCCCCAGTTTAATGCAAGTCTACGACATGCTGCTTCATCTGGACATAATGCAAGAATTGGTGCTTTAGGTTTAAAATTACTAATTATCTTAGCAGTTGAACCACTAATTGTTGCAGTACAAATAAGTTTAGCATCTAATCTATTAGCACTATCTACTACGCTTTCACAAATAGCAGCAGTTACAGTTTTAACTTTAACTGCATTACTTAAATAATCAAAGTCTGCATATTGTTCTGTTACTTCACAAATTCTAGCCATAGCAGCAACTGTTTCAACCGGATGTTTACCTACAGTAGTTTCACCACTTAACATAACAGCGTCAGTTCCATCTAATACAGCATTTGCGATATCTGAAGTTTCAGCTCTCTTAGGTCTATTGTTTTCCATCATTGTCTCTAACATTTCAGTAGCAACAATACAAATCTTGCCCATCTTACGACAAGTCTTAATCATACTCTTTTGAACTATTGGTAATCTTTCTGATTCTATTTCAGTACCAAGATCTCCTCTTGCAACCATAACTCCATCAGAAACTCTTAAAATAGATTCAAGATTTTCTATACCAAGTTCACTTTCAATCTTACATATTACTAACATATCTTCACGATTATGTTCTTTTAATATTTCTTTTATTTCTAAAACATCTTCTTTACAAGAAACAAATGAAATAGCAATATATTCTCCACCATGTTCACATGCAAATTTAACATCTTCTCTATCTTCATCACTAACATATGGAATGTTTAATTTAATTCCAGGAACACTCATACTCTTACGATTCCCTAAAACTCCACCACTAATGATTTTACAAGTAACTCCATCTTCTTCTTTACTAATAACTTCTAGTTTCATTTTAGCATTTTCTAAAAGTACTGCAGTACCTACTTCTAAACTATCTAATGCTTCAGGATGATTAACAGTAAATCTCTCACTATTACCTAAAACATTTTCTTTAATAATTCTAATAGTTTTTCCAGGAACTAAAGTAACTTTATCATTTTCAAAATTACCACTTCTAAATTCTGGACCTTTAGTATCCCAAAGAACTGCAATATTTCTTCCAGTCTTTGCTCTTACAGCTTCTACTGAATTTAATACTTGTATCCTTTCATCTGTTGTTGCATGGGTAAAATTAATTCTTGCTACATTCATTCCCGCTAGAACCATTTGTTCCATTACTTCTACTTGATTTGACGCAGGACCAATACTACATATAATTTTTGTCTTTTTCATACTTACTCCTCCTAAGCGCGCTTATTGATAATAACACAAAACCACGTTTTAATTCAAGTAAATTCAACAAAACCCTACCTATTTTTGACAAAATTCACAATAATGTGTTCCTCTTCCTCCAACTTTTGTTTTCAAAAGAATATTTTTACATTCAGGACATTCTTCTCCACCCTTACCATGAACTAATAATTCATTTTGAAAAAGTCCATGAACACCTTCACTAGATGTAAAACTTTTAATAGTTGTTCCACCTAACTTAATAGCTTTCTCTAAAACTATTCTTGTATTCTTTATTATTGTATCACATTCTTCTATAGAAATGTCACATGCTTTTCTTAAAGGATGAATTTTACTCATAAAAAGTATCTCATCATCGTAAATATTACCAATTCCACAAATAATACTTTGATCAAGTAAAACTGTCTTTATAGGTAATTTCTTAGAATGAATTGCATCATACAAATATTCTTTAGTAAGAGAATCATCATAAAACTCTTTACCCATCTCAGACAGTGGTTCAACATCATAAACTTTATCTTTTTCTATTAAATGCATCTTACCAAACTTACGTACATCATGAAATCTAAAACTAATATCATCATCTAATATAAATTCAACATGCTCATGTTTAGAAAGAACATCTCCTTTCTTTCTAAACATAAATTTTCCTTCCATTCTTAAATGAACTAATAAACTATCTTTATCAAGCATCATCACAATCCATTTACCACGTGTAGTAATATCATTTATCTTTTGACCAATAACTTGTTTTCTAAACTCATCACTCACAGGATAAGCAATTATATTATCCCAAAAAACATTACATCCTGTAATTTTCTTCCCTAAAATCTTTCTCTTTAAACTTTCTACAACCGTAATTACCTCTGGTTTTTCAGGCATATTAATCTCCCCTTACTTAGCTTCGTACCAATTATCTCCAACTTCTATTTCTACTTTTAATGGTACTCTCATCTTAAATGTATTTTCCATTATATTTTTAACAATGCTTCTTACTTCTTCAAGCTCATCTTCATAAACATTAAATACAAGTTCATCGTGTACTTGAATTAGCATTTTACTCTTTAATCCACGTTTATTAAACTCATCAAAGATTTCTACCATGGCTTTCTTTAATATATCAGCAGCAGTACCTTGAATTGGTGTATTTAAAGCCATTCTTTCACCACTACTTCTAATCATAAAGTTTTTACTTTGTAATTCTTCAATAACTCTTTTACGATTCATTAAAGTCTTAACATATCCAAAACTATAAGCATCTGCTTTCTCTTTTTCCATATATTCTTTAATACCAGGATATGTCTCTAAATAATTATCTATAAACTTTTTAGCAGTACCAATATCTATTCCTAAATCTTCAGATAAACCAAAACTACTAATTCCATATAAAATACCAAAGTTTACTGCTTTAGCAGTTCTTCTCATATCTTTAGTTACTTCTTCCATAGGAACTTTATAAATATCACTAGCAGTCTTAGTATGAATATCTTTATCATCAATAAATGCTTGAATTAAATTAGTTGCATTAGACATATGAGCAAATACTCTTAACTCTACTTGTGAATAATCTCCTGCCATTAATTTACATCCAACATCTGGAATAAACGCTTTTCTAATCAACTTAGAAAAATCAGATCTTGCAGGTATATTTTGTAAATTAGGACTAACACTAGAAAGTCTACCTGTTCTTGTTAATGTTTGTGTAAATATTGTATGTATTCTTCCATCTTCCCTAACTTCTTCTTTTAAACCAACTGCATAATTTGTATAAAGTTTAGTTAAAGTTCTATATTCTAAAACTTTATCAACTATTGGATTAACAAATTTAATCTTATCTAAAATATCTTTGCTAGTAGAATACTTGTTATCCTTAATCTTCTTAGGATATGGAATACCCATATCTTCAAATAATACTTTACCAAGTTGTACTGGTGACATAATATTAAAGTCACTACCTGCCATCTCATGAATTTCTTTTTCTAAACAATCAAGTTGATTTTTTAAATCATCCTCAATAGTTTTTAAATACTCAGTATCTAATCTAATACCAGTATTTTCCATATCAGCAAGTACTCTTGTTAAAGGCATTTCAATATTATTAAATAAATCAGTTTCTTCATTTTCATCTAATTCTTTTAATAATCTCTCTCTAGTTTCATAAATAAACTTAGCTTTCTTGCAACAAATTTCCTTTAAATAATCATCACTAATTTCTTTAGGTCTTTTATCTGTCCCATATAAATCTTCATATAAAGGAATACTATAATCAAATACTTGTGCTACAAAACTAATATCATCTTTAATTACATAATCTAATAAATAAGTAGCTATCATTGTATCAAAATTAACATTTTTAAAATTAATTCCATAATTATTTAAAACAACTAAACACTTTTTAAAATCATATGTATATTTATCAAAATCCGTCTCAAATAAATTCTTATAGTTATCAATTGAATCTTTAGAAATAAAGTATCCATTTTCACCATCATAAATACCAATTCCTAAGATTTCACTTTTACTATAAATTGTCCCCCTAGTTTCTAAATAAAAGGCAAAGTTTTTATTACTAAAATCTTTTATATCTTTTATTAAAAGTTCTTTTTCTTCTTCCTTCTTCTCTTCTTCTTTTTCTTCTCCATCAAATTCAAATTCCAATTTTCTTAACATTGAATGAAATTCAAATTCTTCTAACATCTTAACAAATTCATTTTTATTAATTCCACCATACTTACAATCTTCTAAAGAAAATTCTAATGGTACATCTCTAAAAATTGTAGCCAAATCATAGCTCATATATGCATTATCTTTATCGGCTAAAAGTTTTTCTTTAGTTTTGCCTGTAACGCTATTAATATTTTCATATAAGCCATCTAAACTTCCATACTTAGCTAGTAAACTAATTGCAGTTTTTTCTCCAATTCCTTTTACTCCAGGAATATGGTCACTAGCATCACCCATTAATGCTTTTAAATCAATCATTCTAATAGGTTCTACTTGATAAGTATTAATAAATTCTTCTCTCGTCATTAAAATATGACCACTTTGTTTTAATAATTTAACATCCACTTCATCACTTATTAATTGTAATAAGTCTTTATCACTACTTACAATTGTAGCAATAAATTCATCTTCTTCATCCACTCTTTTAGCAAGTGTCCCAATTATATCATCAGCCTCATAGTTTTCAATTTCAAAATGTTTAATTCCCATTGCATCAAGAACTTCTTTAGCTTTAGGAAATTGATCTTTTAACTCATCTGGCATTGCTTGACGACCTGCTTTATAATCATCATATTTATCATGTCTAAAGGTTTTTCCCTTATCAAAAGCAACCATTATATATTGAGGATTTTCCTCTTTAATAATTTTATTCATCATATTAATAAATCCATATAATGCATTTGTAGGAAAACCTTTAGAGTTTTTCATGATAACACCTTGATATGCTGTTGCATAAAAACTTCTAAATAATAAGTTATTACCATCAACTAATATTATTTTCTTCATCTTAATCACCTGCAACTAGTATATCATAATTAACTTTTTTAAACTACTTTACTTAGTAATTTTTACGGCTACATTACATTCTTTTTCAAGACGTTCTTGTTCATTTAACCTTTCAACTCTTTCACTCATAGCAAATATTAAAACTCCAGCTATAACATATACTAAAATTAAGTTTAACGCCTTTCTTACTCCTTCTTTTAATTTCATATACATCTCTCCTTTCAATTTATACCTAAATTATAATTCGAACATTTATTCGTGTCAATAAATATTAAAACATTTGTTTGACATTTTACACATCTAATGTTAAACTAAATACATAAGGAGGGATAAATTTGGAAAAGCTGACTACTAGACAAGAACATATATTACAAATAATAAAACAATTAGTTGCTAAGAACGGTTATCCACCAACAGTAAGAGAAATCGGAGAAAAAGCCAACCTTAATTCTCCAGCAACTATACATTTTCATTTAACAAAACTAGAAGAAAAAGGATATATCAGAAAAGGAAATAGTAAAAATAGAACAATCGAAATACTAGTTCCAAACGAATTTATAGAGAAAGAAGAAAACGTTGTAGATGTACCACTACTTGGAAAAGTAACTGCCGGTACTCCTATTGAAGCAATTGAAACACCAGATGAATATTTTTCTCTACCAGCAAATCTTATCACAACAAAAAATGATGTATTTACATTACGTGTAAGTGGTGAATCAATGATTAATGTTGGTATTTATGACGGAGACATACTAATTGTAGAAAGAAGAAACACTGCTCATAACGGTGAAACAGTTGTTGCAATGAATTCAGACAATGAAGCAACAGTTAAAACTTTCTATAAAGAAAATGGTTATTTTAGACTTCAACCAGAAAACGATACAATGGAACCAATTATTTTAAAAGAAGTAACTATCTTAGGAAAAGTAATTGGACTATACAGAAAGTTATAAAAACAAAGTGTAAACTAAACTGTTTACACTTTTTAATTTATATTCAACTTGTTATAATAAAGATGGTGATAATATGGAAATACCAACAATATTTACAGTATATGGAATGTTAATGTTAATAACAGCTGTTGTATATCTAGCACGTACTAATAAAATAAGAAATCAGCACGAAATTACAAAAACATATACAACAACTAATCTCCAAGAAATAGAACAACTAATGAAAGAGCACAACATAACATATGAATCAATTAATCATTTAAGAGATTCTCAAGGTAACTTTACTTCAATCCAAGCCACTAGAACAACAAAATATGTTAATAGAAGAATTGTAAATGACACAATTTCAATAGAAAAAATACCTAATGCAAACTTCTGCCCTAACTGTGGAGAAAAAATCGATAATCCAAACAATAATATTTGTCCTTACTGCAACACAAATTTTACAATAACAAAATAAAAGAACATTAAAATGTTCTTTTTTATTTTCCAATAAATTGTCTAACTACATAACTCGCAATTAATAATCCTGCACTTGCCGGAACAAAAGCTGTAGAACCAGGAGTTCTCTCGCCTGTCTTAACAGGAAGTTCACTCGAAGATAAAACCATAACTTTACTATTAATTTTTTCATCTTTAACAAACTTTCTCATAACTTTAGCTAAAGGATCATTAACTGTTTTTCTAATATCAACAATCTCTAACTTAGAAGGATCTAACTTATTACCAGTACCCATACTAGAAATAAATTTAATCTTTCTCTTAACACATTCTTTTAATACAACTTTTTTAACTGTCATCGTATCGCAAGCATCTATAAAATAATCTATATCATAATTAAATAAATCTAAATAATTATCCATATTTATAAATTCGTCAATTTTAATAACTTCACAACCACTATTTATTTCTTTAATTCTCTTTCCTAAAACATCTACTTTTTTTAAACCAATAGTTGACTCTAACGCAATAATTTGTCTATTAATATTAGTTTCATCAACTGTATCAAAATCAACTAAAATTAGTTTTCCAATTCCTGATCTAGCAAGAGCTTCAGCTACATATCCACCTACTCCTCCTACTCCAAGAATTAAAACACATTTTTTATTAAGTTCTAAAAACTTATCTTCACCAATGACTTTAGTTAATCTTTCAAATCTATGCAGCATTCGCACTATCTCCCATCGCTTTAACTAATTGTTTTTGTCTCTTAGACTGAATTAAAGTAAGTGGTTTACCATAAACCATTTTATTAATAGTTGATAACTTAGAATAAATATCTCTATTTCTAAGTGCCATATTATAATAACTAGCCAAATTTCTAGATTCTCTAGTATTAAGTTTTCTTAAACTTTCTACCATACCTTGTAAAACATCCTCATTAATAGAAGTATCTTCTACTACTGTACAATCAAATAATTTAAAAAATTCAAGTGTATCAACTAAATCACTAATTCCAGCTCTACTAAGCATAGTATTTAACTCTTCAGTATTAGAAGCATTTCTAACTACAACACCCAATGTTTCAATTTTTTCATCCGTTAAAAATTCACCAATTCCAAGTTTATCTAAAGATAAATATCTACCTCTTTTATTACCAGGAATCTCTTTTCTCATATCAGTAATAACACTAACGTACAAATCATCTAAAGCATCATTTATTTTTCTAGGAGGTTGTTCTACTTCATATACATCATACAAAGAAGTACTATCAACTTCTCTCGTTGTAATTAAATAATTTCTTTTATATCTTATAGAATTTGTTCTTATAAATTCAAGTGCAGCTTTATCACTTTTTTCATCTTTATAACTAGAACTAGAAAGTCTTTGTCCATTAACAATAACATCACTTTCGCAAGCATCAGAAAATTTAACTCCAGTTCTAATTTTATCTGCAGTTTTAAGTTTAACTTCAACGTTTAAAATCCTATTTCTATTTACTATAGGAAGGATTAACATAAGTTACCACCTCGTAGGGCTTATTATACCAAATATATTATTTTTATGCAATAAAAAAACGTCAGGTGAGAGCGTCCTAGCGTACGATAAAACCTGTCCTTAGTCCAGGTGGGTGTCCTTACGTTATCATTAGGATTCTTATTCATTACAATAAGCATTCAACACCGATAACTGTTCAAAACTCCCGTATCGTTATTTTAGTCGGTTTTAGATGGGCCGGTGTCGCATCTCTCTGACAATTTAATTATATCATAGTAAAAATCTCACACGCAACATTTTTCACTCATTTGACACTTAAGAATAAAATACACTAGGTGATTCAATGTATCTAACTGTAAAGGATATAACTATTTACTATGAAAAACATGGTAATAGTAAAAATACAATTTTAATACTTCCCGGTTGGGGAAATACAAGAGAAACATTTCATCACATAATAAACAATTTTAAAAATAATTACACAATCTATATATTAGATTATCCAGGACTAGGAAATAGTCCAATTCCAAATAAAACACTAACTATTTATGATTATACAGAAATAATTATTGACTTTATGGAAAAACTAAACATAATTAACCCAATAATTATAGCCCATTCATTTGGAGGAAGAATAACCTCCCTACTAACAGGATATTATAAACATAAAGTAGAAAAATTAATATTAATAGATATTGCCGGTATAAAACCAAAGAAAACATTAAAAAAACTTATTAAAGAAAAAATATATAAATTAAAAAAGAAAATAATAAAACTATTTCCAAAGAAAAAACAAAACTATTTATATCAAAAACTATTAAAAAAATATGCATCCCCTGATTACTTATCATTACCTCCTACTATGCATGAAACATTTAAAAACATAGTTAATGAAGATCTAACAAAACACTTTAAAAATATCAAAGAAGAAACTTTATTAATATGGGGAGAAAATGATCAAGACACTCCTCTTCAAGATGCATATAAAATTAAAAGTTTAATAAAAAACTCAGCTCTAATTATTTTAAAAAATGGTAATCATTACTCTTACTTAAATTATCCAATTCTAGTAAATAATATAATTTATGAATTCATAAAAAAAGAACATTATTAAATGTTCTTTTATCTTAAAAATTTAACAGTTATCTTTCCATGAAAATGATTTTCACTATAACCCATATGCCATATTTTTAAAGTATGTGTTACATCATTATTAGAATCAACTATTCCTTCAGTAATAACATATCTTCCACCATAATTAACTCCAGATAACATAATAGGTTCAGAATTATCAATACTAAAATAAATATCATCTTTATTAAATTGTTTATCACCACATTTATCATAATCAATCATGTCTTGATAATCATCTAAGTAAACCGCATACCAACTACTTAATCCTTTATAATTAGATACAGTAAATTCCGTTGAATAAACAACTGCACCTTCACCATTAGGATCAGAATCTTCTTCTGTAAAATTAACTATATCACTCATACCATTTTCATTTTCACTAAAAGTTACATATAAAGGCCCAGTCTTTTCACCATCTATCTTTTCAACACTCACTGCAGTAAAAACAAAACATACAATAATACCAAATATACATAAGAAAACCA
>JAGARQ010000008.1 GCA_017622175.1 Bacilli bacterium
ATTTTCTTTAACATAATCAAGAAACTCACTACATCTTTTAAAAATATCCTGTACAGGTTCAACGCCAAGTTCATTTGAATTTAAATTATAATCCCAATATTTATTAGCATCATATAAACTTCTTTCTTTTCCTTCTAGTTCACCTAAATCACGATCAACAAGTTTCTTTTCTGGAATCATTTTAACCCTATCACCAATTAATATCATTGCTGTTTCAACTGCTCTAACTAAAGGTGATGTATAACAAATATCAAAATGTTTATCTTTAATTGAATCTCTTAATTTTTGACATTGTCTTCTACCAGTATCATTAAGGAGTATATTAGTAGAACCCTGACAAATATCTAAATAATTACTTTCTGTTTCTCCATGTCTAACTAATGTAATCTTCATCTACTCTACCTCCAATGTCTTAAGTGCATCACTATATGTAATAAACTTACTTAAATAACTACCATCTTCATAAGAAGAATAACCTGATACTAAATAATTACCCTTACTAATAATAACATCAGTAAAATAATCATCTCTATCATCACCATATTCTATAACAGATACTTTTTCAAGATTCTTATCATACTTTCCTATTAATCCATTATGAATATAAACATTAACTCTATCACTACTTGAATTATCTAACTTAGCAGAAGTCCCAACAACAACTACATTATTATGTTTATCAATAATTATTTGATTAAATCTTTCATTACTATCACTAACATAAACAATATCTTTAGTAATAGCTAAGTCAGTATTATATTTTAATAAAAGTCCATCACTACTCTTATCGCTATCTAATATAGCTCCACTTACAAGTAAGTGTTCATCAAATAAAACTATACCGGTAAATCCCAAATTATCAGTATTCTCATATCTAACCGTATTAATAACATTTCCATCAAAATCATATTTAGAAACAATTCCTACAACACTATCAGTAACACCAACAGTATAAATATAATTATCATAAACTAAAATATCATTATATGAAGAAGATTTATTATCTCCATAATTATTTGTCCATTCAACATTAAGTTCCTCATCATATTTAACAATAATACTTCCACCATCTTTAGATAATCCAACAACCATATTATCATAAACACTTTGTCCACAAACAACATACCCATCTTCTACTAAATCAATACTAGTAAATTTAGAATTATCTAATACACTATAAGTATTCTCATAAAGTAAATTACCATCTTTATCATACTTAACAATAAGTCCAACTCTATTACCTTCTAAATGGTCTTCTTCACTAGATTCAAAACTACCTACGGCAATTAAGTTCCCATCACTATCTTCTATTACATCAAAGAAAACTCCATTGTATCCTTTATTATAAATTTTCTCAAAAACTTTTTCCTTATCTTCATTATATTTAGTAATTTTAGCTTTCTCAAAAAATTTATCATTATTATTGTTGCTTCCAACAGCAACAAACTTATTCCCTACATTTATTATCGAATTAATTCCATCAAAATAAATTGATTTATCCCTAACTACATAAATAATATATATTGCTTCTAAAAACAAAACTGCAACACATACTACTGCGATATATTTTAATAACTTAACTGTATTCATCTTCATGCCATATCACCTTCTCATAATTATCATAACAAATTATCAAAATCAATGCCACAAAAAAGGAAATACTTAACATATTTCCTTTTAAACTTTACTATTCATAAATTCCAATATGATATTTTTTCTTACCACGTCTAATAATTACATACTTTTCAAATAAGCAATTATTCTTAGTAATCACCATTTCTAAATCAGTAACTTTTTCACCATTAACGCTAATTGATCCGTTATTAATAAATTCACGCGCCTCTCTCTTACTAGAGCAAACTCCTCCATTTACTAATACATCTATTAATAATGTATCTTCATTTAACTTAAATGGTTCTAAACCTTTAAATGCATCATTAATTTCATTTTCAGTAAAGTTCTTAATATCACCACTAAATAATGATTCACTAATCTTAACAGCCTCTTCATAAGCTCCTTCTCCATGTAAATCAGTAATAACTTCACGCGCAAGTGCTTTATGAGCTTCTCTTAAATGTGGATTTTCATTATGACTCTTTTCAATTTCTTCAATTTCTTCTTTACTTAAGAAAGTAAGTTTCTTTAAATAATCAATAATCATGCAGTCTTCTAAGTTAATTAAATATTGATATAACTCATAACTTGAAGTTTTATTCTTATCTAACCATAAAGCATTTCCTTCAGTCTTACCAAACTTCTTACCAGTAGAATCGGTTACAAGTGGCATAACCATACCATAAGCTTCTTTATCTAATTTCTTTCTAATAAGTTCAATTCCTGAAGTAATATTTCCCCATTGGTCTGAACCAGCTACTTGTAGTTCACATCCTCTAGTTTCATATAAATATAAGAAGTCTAATGCTTGTAGAATCATATATGAGAATTCTGCATAAGTAATTCCAGTTTCCATACGTGATTTAACCTTATCTTTAGCAAGCATATAATTAACATTAAAGTATTTTCCATAATCTCTTAAGAAATCTACTACATTAATATCTTTTGTCCAATCCCAGTTATTAACAACTTCAAATCCAAAGATTTTTTCAGCTTGTTCAGTTAACCCTTTAATATTATGATCAACTTCTTCTTTAGTAATCATTGGTCTTTCAGCATCCGGTTTTGGATCTCCTATCATTCCTGTAGCTCCACCAACCAATAATAAAGGATGATGTCCAGCCTTAGCTAATCTCTTAGAAATTAAGAATGATGAATAGTGTCCAATATGCATAGAATCAGCAGTTGGATCTGTTCCAATATAAAAAGTTAATCCTCCATTGTTTAATTTATCTATTAATTCAGGACTAGAAATATCTTGTACTAATCCTCTCCATTGTAATTCTTCATATAATGTCATTATTTTCTATCCTCCTCTAATTTTAAATCATATATTTGATTTAAATCATGTCCATAATCTAAATATATACCTTCAACATCTCTTGTAGTTGCACTACTTTTTTCAAAACCAAGTTCTTTTAAAGTATTATAAACAGCTTCTTCACTTGGTCCTTCAATCTCTAAATAAGTTGGAATAAGTGGCCAACTATCAATATCAATTTCTACTCCATTTAATACATATTGGCATCTTCTATTTTCTTGATATCCTTTAGCTTCATAACCTAATTCTTTTAAAATTAAATGTGTTCTTTCAAAGTTATCAACTTCTATTTCTAATTCTTGTGTTCCATCAATTTCTGAAGAAACTAAGTTCTTAATTGTAAGAGTTGTTTTCTTTCCATTAGTTCTAAGTCTAATCCATTTACTTTCAACTTTAGGAATAAAATCATAAACATATCTTCTTTGAACATAATCCCATTGGAATTCTGCCCCTAACTGTTCTAATCTCTTAACAATCTCGTCCTTATCAATTTCTAATACTCTAACTTCATATTCTGTATGCATAAAGCACCTCCTTCTATAAATAAAAAAACTACCCATCCAAGTAAGGACGAATAGTTCGCGGTACCACCTTAATTCATAAACCTAAGTCTATGCACTTTATATCTTAACGCGATAAACGTTTTTTCTCCCAACATGTAATTCATTTAATTATCACTTTTAGTTTCCACCAACCACTAAATCTCTATAAACAAATAATTAAACTACTAATTGTTTTTCATCGAAAACCTAAAGATATAATAACACAAAAACCTTTAATTTCAAACAGTTTCTTTTAGATTAACTAATTTTTCTTGAAATTTAATACCTTTAGCATAAAACTTTTTATCTAAACAATTATTAATTCTATGAGTTAATTCACTAATATGAACTTTCTTAATCTTATCAATTCCATTTTCAAATATAGAACATATATTTCCACTATAATCAATATCAATTCCTTCAATACCAATTTCCTTTAATTTAATTTGTCCTAAAAAGGAAAATCTAGAATCATATAGTTTTATACAAGAATTAATTTTACTATAAGACTGACTAAATAAATAATATAATTTATTATCTTTTTCAAATACACAAATACCTTGAATAGCACTTGGTAAATTATTAATAAGTTTTTTATCCACAACTCTTATTTTATTTTTAGAAAACTCTAAATCAAAAATAACCATCTTACCAATACCTTCAAAAGTACATACATATAACTTATTGTTATAAAAGTATACTGTTGCAGCAGAAACAACTCCATCAATCATACTAGATATATCAATATCACTATCATATTTAATAACATTACCACTTATTAATTCATAATAATCATATGCATAGATTTTTCCCCAATATCCAGTTATATAAACTATATTATTTAAATAATCATAACTAATTCCCCCAACATGAGATGAATTATCTAAATCAATATACTTTTTAAAAACACCTGTTTTTTCATATAAATAAACCCTAGATTTTGCTCCAAACTTATTATATGCAGTAACTAAACAATAATCTTTTGCAATACAAAAACCTTGAACTACATAATTATCATCATAAATATTCTTATAATTAAAAATAATCGTATTTTTGAATAATAAAATATCATCATCTAATCTAAAACTTTTATCAAACAAAGTTTTTTTACTAAATAATCCCATATAGCCTCCTAGTAAAAAAAAGAATGACTAATGTCACTCTTATTTCTTTTCTGCATTTTCTAATTTTTTAAGAACTTCTTTAGTTACATCAATAGTTTTTAATCTAACTTCTTCAGCCATATCTCTAAGAATAGGTGTTCCTTTTTCGATAGCTAAATCTACTAAATCTTGAGCTTTATCTTTTAATTCTAAAGCTTTTTTCTTAGCGATTTCTAATACTTTTTCTCTATCTAAGTCAGCAAGTTCAGCTTTTAAGTTTTCTAATTTAACTTCGAATTCTTCTTTTACTTCAGCTAAATCAATTTTCTTAATTTGTTTAACTAAATCTTCAATTTTTTCTTTTAAGTCAGCTCTTGTTTCGCTACCCTTCTTTGGTGCGAATAAAATACCAAGTCCTGCTCCAATAGCAGCTCCTGCTAAAAATTTACCTAATCCTGATTTCTTATTTTCTTTACTCATAATTATCTTCCTCCTTATTGAATCTTTTATTAAAAAATCTTGTAACTACAGAAGCAATTCCATTTACTACTGAGTCACCAACTAAAGCCAATGTATCTGATGCCTTACCAATAACATCAAAAGCAGTATTTAATGAATTAACTTTTTCTTCTACATTATCAACTACACGATCAACTTTATTTAGAATTTGAATTAATCTAATTCCTAAAACAGTTAATACTATTAATGCTACGATACCAGCTACATATAACAATACAGGTAAAATTACATTTAACATTTCCATAATTTCTTTCTCCTAATCATTCTCTTTATACATTGAATCAATTAAATCAAATAAATTATCATCTGAATCAATGTTTACATCTTTATTTACTTCAGTAACTTCTTCTTTCTTTTCTTCTGCTACTACAGGAATTTCTTGAGTAATTTGTGGAACATCTTCATAGTTATCACTTCTACGACCAGTTGCTTTTTCTTTACTAGCATCAACATAGTCTACATTATATTCTAACCCAAGATCTTCAAAATATTCTAAAGCATCACCCATAGTAACTTCCTTTACTGCTGGTTTTTCTTCGTCATTACTTAAGTCAACTAATAAATTTTCTGATTCATCTTTTTTATCTACTTCAAATGTTGTTTCTTTCTTTTCTTCTTCAATTTCTTTAGCAATATCATCACTTAAACTTCCATATGCTTTTTTACGAACATCATCTAAACTTAAGTTTTCTTTTGCATAACTACTTGTTAAACGAACTTCTTTTTTAGTAACAACATCTTCTTTTTTATAGTTCTTATCTAAAATACCATAAATTGGTGAAATAATAGGAGATGGTTTGAAATGAGTCTTATCCTCTTTTCTCTCATATAATCCACTATATTGTGAACTCTCACTACTTCTACCATAATCAGAAACATTTACTCTACTAGAATCATCAATTCCATAAGGTCTATTTTCCTTTTTAGGTTGATAATAATGCACATCTTCTCTAACTTGAGGTTCATCTCTTTCAAAAACCTTAACAATTTTTGGTTCTTGTTGTCTAAATCCTCTATCTTCATCATCAAATCTAAAATTATTTTCCTCAACAGGAATTAATTCTTCTACTTTTTCTTCTAATATTTCTTCTCTTACTTCTTCTTTTTTTGGTTGAATTTCAAAATCTTCATCTAAATATTCAGCCTCATCAAGTTCTTCAATTTTAACTTCTTCCTTCTTAGGTAAAATAACCTTTTTAGCTATCGGACGTTCAATTTCTTTTTTTAAAACTTCTTTTTTTGGCTTTTTAGGTTTTTCTTCAATTTCAACATATTCTTCTTCAAATAAAGCATTCTTTATTTTTTCAAATAAGCCCATACATTCACCTCTTTAATAGTCTCCATCTAATTCGATTTCCTCATCAGATTTAAAATCACTTTTCTCACTAGTAGAGCCACCATCTTGCACTACCTCTAAGAAATCTTCATTAGAACTTTCTGTATCAAATAAAGTAAAGTTCTCCTCTTGATAACTTAAAACATTATCCCCAATTAAACTTTCTAAAACATCGTCATTAAACTTGACTGTTCTTAATACAAAACACATGTTGTTAACTACTGTTGTTAAATCCTCTTCAGGAACATAAGCTTCCATCTTAGCATAGTTAAACATAAATTGAATAAAATACTTATCTTCGATTTTCTCAATATTAATATATCCTGTCTTTCCATTATATTCTAACTTATTAGAATAATGAATCTTTTCATCAACCATATAAGTATTTTCAGTTTTATGATAATAACTAATAGCATCAACATATAAATAATATTTATTATCAGACTTATCCATAAATGTAGCATTATATTCATCTTTATTAAGTAATTTAATACCTTTAGGAACATAATACTTATATCCATCAAAATAAACATTATATATATCCACTTTCTCAGAAAGCAAAACCTTAATATTATTTCCTAAATCAGTACTATCTAACCTATAAGCACTACATCCAGAAAGAAATAATACAACAATAGAGAGTAAAACAATTATCTTTTTCATATTTCACCTACTCTTATTACATTATATCAAATTTTTTTCAAATGTAAAATATTTTGTCTTTATTTACTTTTTTGGACAGACTTAGTCGCAACAACAGAATAAATAGGCATTCCTTTATTAGAAAACTTATCTTCATACTCAGTTGTAATTAAATCTTCTTTATCTTTGTGTAAATCAAATGATATATCACTTAATATATACCCATTTTCACTATAACTCATAAGCGAATAAATATATAAACCTTGATTATCAGTTCTTTGATAAATAACTCTATCACCTAAAAATAAACCATCATATTTTTCTAAAAAAACTCTACTAGATAATCTTCTTAAATGATGTCTAGCCTTTGGCCAAGGATCAGAGAAATTTAAATAAATTCTATCAATTTCCTTAGAAAAAACATTATCTATATTTAAGGCATCCATTCTAATAATTAATAAATTGTCAAGTCCTTCTGGTATCTTAGGTAAACTTCTGGCTAAAACACTATCAAACTTTTCAATACCAATAAAATTTATATCCGGATGACTAATAGCATTTTCAATAATAAATTTACCCTTCCCCATACCAATTTCAATATATATTGGTTTATCATTACCAAAAACTTCTTTCCATTTACCTTTATTTTCTTCAGGATTTTTTACTAAATACAAAGATGCATTAAGTATTTCATCTTTGTTTTTTACATTTCTTAATCTCATAATATCACCTGTATATATTTTATCACATATTCAAAACTAATAACATATAATATAACGAAATAGAGGTTGATTAATATGAATATGGAATATCCTTTCTTCCCAAGACCAATGCCCTATCCACAATATAATATTGAAGAAGAAATTATAAGACTAAAGCAAGAAATTACAAAACTAAAAGAACGATTAACAAAGCTAGAACAAGAAAAAACCAAAAATTATCTTCAAAAAGATGATAGTCTATATATGATGTGAACGAATACTCGTTCTTTTTTTGTTGCATAGTCTCCTTTTATGATATACTAGATATTGAAAGGATGACAAACGATGTTAAAACTTAGAAGTATTAGTAAAATAGAATTCGACAATTATATAAAAACACAAAACAACACTCACTTTATGCATTCTACTGCATGGGGAGAATTTGAAAAAGTTACAAACAACGTAACTCCACACTATCTAGGTCTAACAGACGAAGATAATCAAATCATTGCCGCAACTCTATTATTAGAAGAACATCTACCACTTAACTGTTCAAATCTATATGCACCACGTGGTTATGTTATAGATTATAGTGATAAAAAGCTTTTAAAAACATTCACAGCTAAACTAAAAGATTTTGCTAAAACAAGAAAAGCAACATCAATTAGAATTAATCCATCATTAACCGAAAATTCCGATGAATTAAATAATTTAAAAGAGCTAAACTATAAAAGAAATCAAAATATTAAATTATTAGAATATACATATAAAATAGATTTAACTAAATCTCAAAAAGAAATAGAAAAAATCTATTCAGAAAATGTAAAAGAACATTTAAATAGAACTGAAAAATACGATGTAGAATTACAAGTAGGTTCTCAAAAACATTTAAATGAATTCTTTAATCTACAAAATAGTAACCAAAATAAATATTATGAAACACTATATGATATATTCTGTAATGACGAACACACTAAAATTAAACTATTCCTAGGCAATCTTCATATAACAAAAACTATAAAAATACTAGAAAAAGAATTAGTAAGAATAAATAATCAAATTGCAATTATTCCAATAGACAACTTAGATTCAACCTCTAAAGCAAGACTAACAAATCTAAGAAATCAAAAAAATCAAGTTAATGAAGATTTAAAGAAATTTAAAGAATACAAATTAGAATACGGTAATTCACTAACAGTAAGTACTACATTAGTTATGGAACAAAATGATAAAGTATGGATTTTAAGTGAAGCAAACCATAATGTCTTAACAGAAATAAACTTAAACTATAGAATCTATAACGAATATATTAAATATTATAAAAATAACTCATTCAACCTTTTCAATCAACTAAGTCCATTGGAAAGTAATCCAGATTTCAATGAGTTTAAAAAAGAATTTGGTGGTGAATTTGTAGAATATATTGGTGATTATGTTTTAGTAACAAACCACCTAACAAACTTTATTCAAAATAAAGTATTCCCACTATTTAAAAAATTCAAGAAGGAGGATACAAATGAATCTAGTAACTCTAACTAAAAAAGAATTTAAGAAATTTGCTGATAAACATGAACAAATTACATTTCACCAAACTGAAGAATGGGCAAATTTAAAGAAAAATAATGGCTGGGATGCACATTATGTAGGACTTAAAGATAATAGCAAAATTGTCGCGGCTGCCCTACTTCTTGCCAAAACAGTACCATTTGTCAAAAAGAAAATGTTCTATTCTCCTCGTGGATTCTTAATTGATTATAAAGACTATGATTTATTAAAAACATTCACAGAAGAAATAAAAAAATATGCAAAAGATAATGGTGCTATATTTATTAAAATTGATCCATACCTTGAATATGTAGAACATGACAATAACGGAGACATTGTTGAAAATGGTTTTAATAATAAAGATGCTGTTGAAAACTTAAAGAAACTTGGATATAAACACTATGGTTTTAATCTAATGCAAGATACTCTTCAACCAAGATGGATGCATGTTATTGAAACAAAAAACAAATCACTTGATGACGTAATGAAAGATATGGAATCAAAAACAAGACAAATTCTTCGTAAAAATGAAAAATGTGGAATCACAACAAGAGAAATATCAAGAGATGAACTTCCATTATTTAAAGACATTATGCAACATACAAGTGATAGACGTGAGTTTGTAGATAGACCCCTATCATATTATGAAAGTATGTGGGATGCATTACATGATTCAGGTATATTAAAAATTCTTCTTGCAGAAATAGACTTTAATGAATATAAAAAGAATACAGAAGAAGAATTAAATCAAAATAAAAACGAATTAGAAGACAGAATTAATAAAAAAGAAAATAACCTTCTAAAAATGAATGATAAAAAATATGAACAAAGTAATAAACAAAATAAAGAAGCAATTGAACGTTTAGAAAAACAATTAGAAAAAATAGAAGAATTAAAACAAGAACATGGAGAAAAAACTCTACTTGGAGGAATTCTATTCTTAGTATATGGTAACGAAGTATTATCATTATATGGAGGTTCAACTGCTAAACTAATGCAATTCCAATCAGCATATACAGTACACTTTGCTGGAGTAAAAATGGCTGTTGAAAATAATTATGATAAATACAATTTCTACGGAATTACAGGAGACTTTAGAAAAGAAAATCCACTATATGGATTATTCCTATTCAAAAAAAGTTTTGGTGGACACGTATCAGAACTAATTGGAGAATTTGATTTAATAATTTCACCATTCTGGTATAACACATATAATATAGCATTTAGTCTATATCATGGATTAAAAAATCTAAAGAGAAAATTAACAAAATAAAAGAGCAATTAATAATTGCTCTTTTTTATTGACTTAACATCCATTCCATTAAATCAGATTTATTATCTTTATTAGAATCTTCAGTAAACGCCACTCTTGGAATTGCACCATGAGATGTATTTCTAACGAAGGTATTGGCTTCACCAAATCTTGTTTTAAATTTGCCTACAGTAAAGTTATAACTATTTGAATCTTCTCCTCCACCTATTGTTCCAACATAACCTACTGTTGGTATTTTAATACCATTTAAATCAACTCCAGGATTATATCCACTCATAACAGCAAGAGATGAATATCTATTAGGACTATGATATGCAACATACAAAGAACCAAGTCCACCTAAACTATGTCCACTAAGCATAACCTTTTCAGTATCAACTTTATTTTCCTTAATAAAGTGATCAAGCAAATTATTTAAGTGACCTAAAGTTGTTGTATTAGACCAACTTCCTCCATATCCGCCCGCAAGATGTGGACAAATAATATAAGCATTAAATCCATCTAAATTCCAATTATTTAAAACCTTTGGTAAACCAGCATTTAAGAATGCATTTTCGCTACATCCAACTTCCCCAGATCCATGTAACCATACAAGAAGTGGTGTCTCTTCATTTTGAGAAACACTATTAGGAGTAAATAAACCATATCTCATTAAAGTTCCATCATTAACATACTTATATGAATATTTAATACTTGGATCAGACGGAACATAAGTATATCTATTTTCTAAATCACAAGAAATAGTTTTTGTATTACCAACAACATCATAAATAGTAATTGAAGGTTTAGGAACTACTTCATTTAACTCAATAGAACTATTGCTATAACTATTATTACCAATCATATATTTAGAAATACCTAAATTATCAGATGCAGTAACAGTTATAAAAGATTTCTTTCCTGTGGTATATCCACTACAACTTCCCTCAGGAGCGGTCTTATCAATATTAGTAATTGAATAAGTATAAGTTGTTGATAAACCATAATCATTAACTACCTCAAAAGAATATTTACCATTTTTAGTCACAATATACTCTGCTATATTAGACTTACTTTTTACCCCATCAGGCATAATCATATGTTTAAAATTATCAGCATTAGCAGTAACCTTTAAAATAACACTTTGATTAGTATTTTGATTAGTGCTTACAGATGCAGTTAAACTCATATTTAAAACATCAACAACCCTTTTTACAGATGCACTCTTACCAGAACTATCAGTAACCTTATATGTAAACGTATAACTACCAACTTTATTTGTATCAACACTACCAGTTTTTACTACTTTATCTGTAACATCTTTACCACTATCAGTAACAGCTAAAACACCTTCATCATGATAAGACATCCCCTTTAATAAATATACATGAGAATATCCTTTTAACTTAATCTTTATTCTATCTGTTTTATCAACTTTTAACCCATCATTTTCACCAGTTACATCATTATTAGACTCTTCAGAACCACCACTTACTCCTTCAGAAACAATTGGTTTACTGACAACTTTAACCTTACGAATCTTTTGTATTTTTGCACCATTAAAATCAAGATTATATACTACCTCATAAACACCAGGATAATTTTTTATATCCTTTTTTATAGAAACATAATCATTTAATTTTCCAGAAATACTTCCTTCTGCAATAAAACCTGGTTCTTTATATGCTTCATCTACATAAAGTTGAATTGTATCACTACCCTTTAGTTGAAAACTAACAGTTTCCAAAGTAGTTTCAGTATCTTCTAAACAACCAACAATAAAACATAAAATTCCTGTTAATAATAAAACACCAGTAACAGTTAAAGCATTAATATGATCACTATTCTTTTTCATTATAATCTCACCAACCTATCCAAAGAAATAATACAAAATACAAACAACCAATGCACTTATAGTTATAAATAACCAAATATTATAAAACTTTTGAAATGCACCAACTTGTTTTTTCTTTTTCATATTATCTCCTACTTCTTAAAAATATTTTTTAAATTTTTTCCAAAAACATTTTTAATAACACCTAATTTACTAACAAATAATAAATAAACAAAAATACCAACTATACTGTATCCTAAAATAATAAATATATTAACTATTCTATTAGTACTAACAATTGGTATTATAAACTTCATTAAGAATAATACAACAACCATTACCATACATCCACATAATATATCAGTAAAGTTTTTAACAGTTTCTTCATAATCCACTTTATTCTTAAAGTGAAGTACTACTAAACAAATCACAAAAGAAACTAAATAAGCTAAAATACTTGCAGTAATTACCCCATAATATGGAGGTAATCCATATTGTTGAAAAGTATAAATCATACTTGAATTTAGCAATAACTTAATCACAAAACCAGTAATCAAACTAATTAGCATTGTTTTATAATCTTTCATAATTTGAACAATAGAAATACTTGCAGTAAAAAGTCCCATTATAAGACCAACAAATATATAATATGCTAATACACTTGGTCCAAACTTACTTGGACCATAGAATAACATCCATACTGGTTCAGCTAAAAAACTTAAACCAATAGTCATAGGTAACATCAAAAATAATAGAATGCTTAAAGCTTGATTAACTTTATTATTAATATCTTTATTATCCTTTTTAACAACACTTTGTGTTAGATTAGGAATTAAACTAACCACTACACCAGTTGATACAGATAATACAATCATATTAAATTTAGCTCCCCAAGTAGAAATCATACTCATAATAACTTCAGCATCACTAACACTATATTTAGCATATTCAACTAATCCCTTAACAACAGTAACCATATCAACAAAGTTATATAATGATTTAAAAACATCAATTAAAATAAATGGAATTGAATAAGTAATTAGTTTTCTAAAGATTACTTTATCAGTAACAATAGGTTCATTAACATTTCTAATTTTTTCATCAAATTTCTTTCTATTTTTTCTTCTTTTATCAACTAAATAAAAATATGAAACTAATGCTCCTATTGTTGCTCCAAAAACAGCAACCCCAACAGCACTTGTCACCGAAAGTTTAAATGCTTTTAAAGTTAAAAAACTACCTAAAACAATAACAACTACTCTAATTATTTGTTCAATAACTTGTGAAATTGAAGGTGGACTCATAAACCTATGTCCCTCAAAATACCCTCTATAAATACTTAGAACTGGTACTACTAATAATGCGGTAGAAATAACTCTAATAACAAAAGTAATATCTTTTAAAGTGTTTCCCCCAACTAAATCACCAAGTACCCCTTTCGCAAGAAGTGGTGCAATAAGTAGTAAAATTAGAAAACAAATAAACCCTAACAATAAAGCTACTTTCTTACCTATTATAAAAGCTTTCTTCTTAGCATTGTAATATCCCAACGCTTGATACTCACTAATAATCTTACTAATACCTAAAGGAATTCCAAGGGTTGCAAAAGACATAAACAAACTATAAATAGTATAAGCATATCCATATAATGCTCCACCCTCATTACCTATAATTGAATAAAAAGGAATAACATAAACGATACCAAGAATCTTCGCAAGAACAATACCAAGTGTTGTAATAAAAGCTCCACTTACAAATGAATTTTTCTTCATTGTCTTATCTTTCACTGTATCCCTCCTAATATTAATATCATAACATAAAACACATAAAAAAACACTATGGCAAATGCCATAATGCTAAGAATAAATAATCATTGCTGAAAAACAAAAAACTTGTTCTTCACTAAATACGGAAACAGACACTTGATACTTAATATCAATTACATTAATTGTATTCTCACTCAAAAAATTATTTACTTCTTCTTCTAAATCTTTTTCGTCCTCAAAATCAAATATTTTTACTTTTATAAATATCACCAAATAAATTATAAAAATTTTTTTCCACAAAAAATGTAGAAAAAAAGAGATGTTTCCATCTCTATTTTTTATCATCAGCTTTTGATTTAACAACAGCATCACTTTTTCCAGTACCCGATGTATCTTCACTACCAGCAAGTTGTCTTCTAATTCTTGGATTTATATCAAGTTCTACTATTGAATCACATACTTTATAATGATAGAAATTCTTAATATCTGTGTAATCTCCATCATTATTAGCTTTATTCATAGCTTTATGATATTCAGTTCTTTCATTGGCCTTAATATATACCGGAGGAAGTCCAGCTGCTTCTAATAACTTATTCATAAATCCACGAACTGAACGTCCATTACCATCTTTAAATGGGTGAACTTTAATAATTTTACATCCTAATACTACTACTTCATCTAAATAATCAAGCATAACATCAGCATCTTCACAAACTCTAACTTCTGGAGCTAAATCCCATAACAATAAAACATCTTTATCAAGTTCATTTAACATTGGTCTAATCATTGACCATTCAGCTATCTCAGTTCCTGTTCCTGGTAAATAAACATCATCTCTTCTAAATGTCCCACCAAACTCAGGGTATGGTGCTTTAGAATATAATTTTTCATGTTATTCTTTTAAAGTATAAATGTTAAACATATAATCACTTTCATCAGAGTGAATATATTCATACATTGCGCGTAATCCTTCAATTTCTTCAGGACTATGCACTTCTTCTAATCTACTTTCTTGTGTTATATATCTAGATACAAATGCATTTTTTAAACTATCAAATGGCATTCTATCTCCTAACTCATAATATAAACCAATTAAATCATTAGGAATATTTTCATCAACACCATATAATTGTCGACGTTGTTTTCTTTGTTTATAACCCATAAACATTTCTTGAATAACACGGTTAGGATCAACACCTAAAATTCTTGCCGCTAAAACTTTTTTATCAGCACTACCACATTTCATAACCGCTTCAATAACATCTTCAACATCAATTGTACCAGCTCTTAACAATTCTAAAAGTTCTTTTTGACTCATTTTAATATCCCCCTCTCAAAAGATGCTATTAATTATAACACAAAAAGACTTTTTTTGCAACTTTTTCCATATATACAAACAAAAAAAGACTGAAATAAGTCTTTTAATTTGACAAATAATCAAGTAATTTATAAGCTTCTTCCTTACTAAATTCTATATCCCAATTACTAAATCCAATATCTGGATGAACACCATCATCATTATGAAAATCACTACCAACAGAACATATTAAATCATTATCCTTAGCAAACTCTTTCCAAAAAGCAACTTCATCTATTTTATTACCATCTTTATCAACATATAAATAAGCCGCTTCAATTACCTCAGCATGCATTTTATGAACCAAAGATAAAATATCACCTGGTACTAAATTATCTTCATACTTATAACAAACAGGATGAGCAAATACAACTTTTCCACCTGCACTTCTAATTAAATCAGCAGCTTCCATTGGAGAAATACTTCTTTTCCATACATACCCAGGACAACCTTCATTCATAATAGTTTCAATAAATTCACCTTTACCAGGTATATGTCCAAAATCTTTTAATAAAGTTTCTTTATTTTTCTCATTAGAAATAATATCTAATGCAATATGCGCTTTAGTAACAGAATCAATCTTATCAAGTTCAGATACATGGACAGTATAACCTAATTCCCCAAGTTTAAAAGAAACATCAGATAAATATTCATGTCTTGCTCCTCTTAATTTCTTTAACTCTTCTTTAAAATGTTCATCACTAATATCAAAATTATAACCTAATACATGAATACCACATTTATCTACTTTAGCAGATATCTCTACTCCGGGAATTAAAATCATATTTTTGCTTTCAGCATAATCAAACAACTCATCACAGTAAGCATCTATATTATCATGATCAGTAATAGATATAATACGACAATTATTTTCTAATGCTCTATCAATAACCTCATAAGGACTAAGTACTCCATCAGATATATTTGTATGTATGTGTAAATCCATAATTTTTTCCATAGTATCACCTCCATAAAAATTATATCATAAAAAAACAAACCAAATGGTTTGCTTTTTATTACTTAACAACTATGTTAACAATTTTTCCCTTAATAACAATAACTTTAACTACTTCTTTACCTTCAAGATGACGTTTAACATTTTCTTCAGCTAAAGCTTTTTCTTTAATAGAATCTTCTGCTTCGTCAACAGCAATTTTTACTGTTGCTCTAACTTTACCATTAACTTGAACAGCAATTTCTTTTTCTGCTTCTCCAAGTAATGATTCATCCCATGTAGGCCACGCTTCATATGCAATTGTATTATCATGTCCTAACATCTCCCATAATTCTTCACCAATATGTGGCGCAACTGGATTTAATAATTTAACAAATCCTTCAGCATACTCCTTAGGGAATACCTCTTCTTTATAAACAGCATTAACAAAAATCATCATTTGACTAATCGCAGTATTAAATCCTAATGCTTCATAATCAGTTGAAA
>JAGARQ010000009.1 GCA_017622175.1 Bacilli bacterium
ATTGCCAATCTAATTTTATCAATATCACTTAAATTATCATATTTTTGAATTAAGTCTATAACTTTTTTTGAATTTTTATCTAATAACATAATATACCTCTTTTCTTTTATTTATAAGGGTTATAAGCCACTTGTAAGTAATTATTTGTGTGTATACAGTATTCGTAGAACTCTCTGTCTCATTCCACCAGACAAACTAGAAGGATACATATCTTTAAAATCATATAAACCATAAGTCTTTAATAAAGAAATAACATAATCATATGATTCACTATTTAAAGCACCTTTTGTTTCAAGCCCAATTAGACAATTATCTAAAATAGTCTTCCAAAAAAACAAGGAATCATCTTGTAGCATATAACCAATACTAATATTGTTTTTTAATATGATTTCACCACTTGTTTTATTTTCTAATCCAGAAAGAATAGATAAAATAGTAGACTTACCACAACCACTAGGGCCAACAATTGAAATAAATTCATTTTTATAAACATTAAAAGAAACATCTTTTAAAGCAACTATATCATTTTCTCTAGTATGATAAATTTTATTTAAATTAATTACTGTTAATAATTTATTATTCATTATAAATCAACTGTTCATATGATACTTTTTTGTCAATAGCACCATAATCTAACATAATATCTTGTAAATGATTAAAAGATTCTTTACTAAAATCGGTAGTAATTGGCCAAGCATCAATTTCTCTATATCTTTTAATTGCATTTTCTAAATCAACAAGCGACGTATCTGGAAATTGTTTAACAATTATTTCAGCAATTTCTTTATCGCTATGTGAGTGTACAAAGTCTAATCCCTTTTGAATAGCATTTGTAAAATCTTTAATAATCTCACTATTATTTTTTATATAACTATCTCTTGCAGAATAAGAAGTATAAGGAACAATACCACCAATTTCTCCTATACTTGCAACCACATATCCATATCCATTATTTTCAATATCTGATGCATTAGGTTCTCTTAATGCAACAAATATAAAAAAAACACAAAAAAGTATTTAACAAAAAGAATAAATTTGTTATAATCAATATGTATAACATATAAAGATAGGAAGTATGTTAGGAAAGGAAATTTATATGGAAAGAAATAGAAGTTCAAAAATTATTGCAGTAGTAGCTCTAGTAGTTGCTGTGTTTGGTCTTACATTAGGATTCGCTGCATTCTCAAACACATTAACAATTTCATCTAGTGCATATGTTAGCCCTAGTAGTGAAAATTTCAAAATCGGATTTTCAAAAAGTGCCTCAAGTGCAACAGAAACAGGTGCATTAGCAGGATCTCCAACAGGAGCTGCAACAGCAGGAAGTGCTACACTAGCAGGAACAACTGTAAGTGGTCTTAAAGCAAATCTTACAGCACCAGGAGAATCAGTATCATATACATTCTATGTACATAATACTGGAGAATATGATGCATTCTTAAATAGTATCACATTCGAAAACGTAGCTGGAGGATCTGCTCCAAAAACTTGTACAGCAGTAGACCCAACTAAAACAACTGCAGCATTAGTAAGTGCAGCTTGTGAAGATATCTCTGTATCAGTAAAAGTTGGTAATGATGCAGCAGTAGCTGGTTCAGTAGCTGCTGTTACAGGACACTCTTTATTAAAAACAAAGAATGAAACTGTAGTTGTAACAATCTCATATGCATCAGATGGTGACAGAGCCGATGGTGACTTCAATGTAGCATTTGGTGACTTAAAACTAGTTTACGGAACAGTTGATTAAAATAACTAAGGCACAAATCAAAATTTGATTTGGTGCCTTTCCTAGTATATTAGATATAGGAGGGAAAGGATGAAAAGAGGGTACAAAAAATTATTAATCTTTCAACTTATCATGTTTTTCATACTTATACTAAATAGCTTTGTTCATAATATACTAGGTAATTATTCAACAATAATATTCTTAGTATTAACGTTAATTATTTTTAAATTCTTATTTGGTATAGAAAAAGATAGACATCGATTTACTAAAGATATTATTTTTGACATAATTATATTTTTATTAGTGTTTTTCCTACTTTATTATTTATCAGGAATAATAATTGGCTTTGCCAGAACAGATAATTACTATAACTATACTGGATTTACAACATTTATAATCCCTATAGTCGCAACAACAATACTAAAAGAACTATTGCGATACCAAGTAATTATGAAGTCTGAAGGAAGTAAAATATTAACAGTACTAACTTGTTTACTATTCATTTTCTTAGATGTAACAAATCCAATTTTCTATAATGGATTCTTATCTAAGTATGATGCATTTATTTTCTTTGCACTTACACTTTTACCGGCAATAAGTTCTAACGTTGTTTGTACATATTTATCTTATAAAGTAGGTTATAAACCTAATATATTATATTTATTAGTAATTAACTTATATCAATATTTATTACCATTAGTACCAAATCCAAATGAGTATTTAGCATCATTAATTAATTTCTTATTGCCAATACTTTTAGGATACAAATTAAGTGGTTTCTTCCGTCTAACAATAGATGAAGAAATAGAAAGAGATTATAATAAAAAAACTATGATTTCTTTAATAATTCCCACAATAATAGTAATAATATTAGTATATTTTACCTCTGGATATTTCCACTACTATGCAGTAGCAATAGCTTCTGGAAGTATGGAAAAAGTAATATCAAAAGGGGACGTTGTCATCATAGAAAAAATTGAAGAAAAATATGATGAACTAAAAGAAGGACAAATAATTGCTTATACATATAATGGTGTATTAGTTGTCCATAGAATCGTAAGAATAATAGAGGATAAAGGTGAATACTACGTATATACCAAAGGAGACGCCAATCCAAATGAAGATAACTACGTAGTTGAACAAGATACCATAATGGGAACAGTCAGATTTGTTGTTCCATATGTTGGATTACCAACAGTATGGTTAAATGAAATATAGGAGGTTGACTATGATTGATAATAACGAACAAGAAATAGAAGAATTATTAGAAGAAGAACCAATTGTCGAAGAACAACCAATACTTGAAGAAACTGATGAAGTATATGATATTCAACCAGAACAATCTTCACAAGCATTAAACGAAGAAACATCTTATCAAACAGAAGTAGTTGAAGAAGAAAATTTATCAGAAATTCAACCTGAAATACCAGTGTTTGAAGAAAAAGTAATTTCTTCAGAAGAAATAGTAGACTTTAATGAAATAGTACAAGAAACACCTCAAGAAGTACTTCCACAATACGAAGAAACATACACTAATGAAGTTCATATTGAAGAAGTTCCACAAGAAGAACTTCCAACAGAAAAGAAAGGTTTTCTATCAAGCGTAACATATAATAAGGACCGTTATGTTGATTACAGAACAAGACTAATTGGACATTCTTTAATGTTTATTGCACTATTTGTATTAACTGTTATCTTCTTACAAGGAGCATTTGGCGTAGCAGCTTCTAAAACAATTCAATATAATGAAACAAGTAATCTAGATTATAGAGTATATTTAAAAGAAAATAATTTCTATGACACAGATTATCTTGGTAAAAATAAAGTATATATAGCTAACTTAATTGATAATATCGAAATTAACTTCAGATATAATTACAATATAGTTGAACCTGCAAATGTAGATTTTAATTACAATGTTGTAGCTAAACTTACAATTGCAGATGGTTCAGGAAAAAATAATTATTATGAAAAAGAATATGTTTTACTTTCAAACAAAACAGCTTCCATCAAAAACGGTACATTCTATAATTTAAATGAAAAAGTAAAAATAGATTATTCATATTACAATAGTTTAGCAAATAGCTTTAAACAACAATATGGAGTAGATACTTCTAGTAATCTAACTGTATATTTAAAAGTTAATAAGAAAACAGATATTGAAAATGCAACAAATGCTTATGAAAATAGTACAATGTATGTAAAAATACCACTATCAGAAAAAGCAATTAATATTGAATTAAACTACCAAGATATTAATAATTCAAATTATATTATTCAAGGTGTTGATTCAAAAACTGATAATATTATATTTGGAGTTCTATCAGCAATTAGTATTATCGCCGCATTGGTTTTTGCAATAAAAATAATTAGATTACTTACACTATTAAGAGGAAAAAAATCAATTTATGATAAGTATGTTGATAAGATTCTAAATGAATATGATAGATTAATAGTAGAAAATGGTACTGGTCCAGATACAAAAAATAATAAAGTAATCAAAATATCAAGATTCGAAGAACTACTAGATGTTAGAGATAATTTAAAATTACCAATTATGTACTATGTAATTACAAAACACACAAAATGTTGTTTCTACATTAAACATAATGATGATTTATACTTAATGACAATTAAAGCAGTAGATTTAGAACATGAATTAGATTCGAATAAATAATAAATAAAAATCATATCCTAAACTAGGATGTGATTTTTTATGTACAAAAAAGGTTTATATGGATCTATATAAAGTAAGACAAGAATTAATGTTAGGAAAACAGATAACGAATGTACCATTAAGAGTAACATATTATTCAAGAGTATCCACAGATTCAAAAGAACAAATAAACTCATTAACTAATCAAGAAAATCATTTTAAGGAAATGATAAATAATAATAAAAATTGGATTTATATAGATGGATATAAAGATGAAGGCCTATCAGGAACATCATCCCAAAAAAGAAATAATTTTATAAAAATGATAAATGACGCTAAAGAAAATAAATTTGATTTAATAATAACAAAAGAAATATCTCGTTTTTCTAGAAATACTTTAGATAGTATAAAGTATACAAGAGAATTATTATCATACGGAGTAGGTATACTGTTTTTTAATGACAATATTAATACAATTCTTCCAGATAGCGAACTTCGTTTAACATTAATGTCATCACTTGCACAAGAAGAAATAAGAAAATTATCAGACAGAGTTAAATTTGGTATGCATGAGTCAATCAAAAAAGGGAATATATTAGGTAATCAAAAATTATATGGTTATAAAAAAGATAAAGTATTAAATAAATATATAGTAAATAAAAGACAAGCTAGTATTATTAAAGAAATATATGAATTATATGCAAATCATAATAAAACCCTAAGAGATATAATAAAAATACTTGATAGTAGAAATATTAAAACTATTAATAATAAGAATTTTTCTCCATCATCATTATCAAGATTAATTAAAAATCCAAAGTATAAAGGATATTATGTTGGTAGAAAAAGTGAAGTAATTGATTACATCACAAGAAGAGTAAAACAACTTCCAAAAGAAGAATGGATAATATATAAAGAAGAAAACATAGTCCCATCAATTGTTTCAGAAGATTTATGGAATAAAGCAAATATACGTCTAAATAAAAGAAAGAAGTTTGACTGACAAATAGTTATATGTTATAATATGCCTCGATTTAGGGGTGAATCATTATGAAAAGTTTATTAGATTTTGAATTAATAACAAATGAAGTGTTTTACAGAGGTTGGCATATTTTAGAATATATTGAACATCATCCAGATATGCCACCATTAGAAAGAGAATCAATTGAAGCAACAATTATGGAAGCATTAGTTTCAAAAAAACTAATTGATCCTAAAAAAGAGTCATTAGATTTAAGTAACTTATCAATTGTTCTAGACAAAGACCATTACTGTTATGAAGAACACCCAAGAATAAGTGGAATTCCATTATGGATGAAAGAAAAGTTTAGAAATAAAGCGGTTTATATTATTGGAAGCGTACCAATATCTTTAAGATTATCTAGACCACCATCAAAAGTAAGTAGATCATGTGTATATGATCCAAACTATGCCATAAGTTCAATTTTTGATGATGCTACCTTTATAGAAGCAATTTATGATTCTCCAACAAGACCAGGTATCAGATTAGAAGAAACAAGACCATTTGTAGAAGTAAAAATTGATGGAGTAGACTATTTAGTTGATGTATTAACAAAAAGAATTTTAAGAACAGACTGGTTTACTAAAGAATTTAATATGGAAATAAAAAGTTCTATAACTGTAAGTAAAGCAGATAAAGAAAGTAAAAGAAGATATCAAAATGCAATTGCAAATTCAAATAAATTAGGAGAAATGATTCCTCTTCTTGAACCACTAATTGATACAATATCACCAAGTATGGCTGAATACCGTTATGAGTTTGAAAAAACTAAAGAAACATTTCCAGAAGAATGGAAAATTGCCGATGCAGTTAAACAAGATATGCAACTAAGAATGTCCGAAGGTTTAGACTTTAATTTAAACTTCTTACAAAAAATCCATGAAAAGAAAAAAGATGAATAATCATCTTTTTTTGTTGCATTAACATCAAATAATGAAACAAAATCTCCAACTCCTCCGATAAAAGTCCCACTCATTGCTGCAAAAGCAACGGATGTATCTAACGTTAATTCTGTATCAGGATTAATTCCATTTTGTTTAAGAGAATATTTAAGTGTCATTTCTGGCATTCCATAAGCACGCCCTGCAATAATTGTTTTTCCTTTTAAATCATCTAAAGTAAAATTATCTATCTTTTCTCTAGATACTAAAAATGAACCATCTCTTTGAGTTAATTGTGCAAACGTTTTTAAATAATCTTTTTCTCCACCATTATAGACATAAATAGTTGCTTCACTTCCGGAAAAACCAATATCAGCATCTCCAGACAAAACAGCTGCAGTAACTTTGTCAGCTCCATTAGCAAGTATTAGTTCAACATCCAATCCAACTTCCTCAAAATAGCCAAGTTCTAATGCAACATATTGTGGAGCATAAAAAACAGTATGTGCAACCTCAGCAACAGTAATTTTTTTTAGATTTGAGTCTTTATTATTAAAGTTAAATAACACAGAACATGCAATAATAAATAATAATAAACACCCCAAAATATATAAAATAATTTTCTTTTTCATAACTCTCCTTTCTAACTAAAGTATTATATGAAGAATAAATATTTATGTTATACTAAAATAGAGGTGGAAATATGAAAATACTATTTATATCAGATATTCATGGAATAAAAACAAATTTACCAAAAATAAGACAAAGATTCGAAGAATTAGAATGTGATAAATTAGTTGTTTTAGGTGATTTATATTATATTGGACCAAGAAATAAAATGATTGATGGTTATGATATAAACTATGTAAAAGAATTTTTAGAATCATTTCAAGACAAATTAATTTGTATAAAAGGAAACTGTGATTCAGAAGTTGATAAAATGATTTCAAACTTTCCAATAATTTCAGAACTTAGTTTAATAGCAACTATAAATGAAGATTTATATTTAACACATGGACATATATACAATGAAAGTAATTGGAATAAAACAAATTCATATTTAATTTATGGTCATCTTCACACACCATTCATAAAAGAAATTGAGTCAAATACTTATATCAATCCAGGATCGATTTCTTTACCGAAAACAGAAGATGGACCAAGTTATTTATTCTATAATGAAGAAGAATTCATCATTTATGATATAAATGATAATATAATTGCTAAAAAAACAATAAAATTATAAAAAAACATAAAAAAAGGTTCAAAATGAGCCTTTTTTTGATTATAATAGTGTGTCGAGGCAGATAAAACTTGCCAAAATCGACTTTTTGTGTTATAATATAGCCACATTTAGTGAAGGGGGAAATAATATGAAAAAGTTAACACAATTAACAAAATCAATTCTATTAGTATTAATTAGTGCAGCAATCTTATTTACATCTCTTAATACTAGCGCAGTTGCTTCATCAATTCAACTAGGTGGAGCAGAAACAGTACCAGGTTATGTAGCTGGAGTAAAATTTACTACAAAAACAAAGACTGATGGTACATTATTATACTGTCTTAACATGAATAAGAAGACAGCAAAATATATCACTGCAAATTTAGCTGGTGAAAAAGATGCCGGAGTAGCATATATTGTTACAAATGGTTATCCAAATAAGTCTTTTACAGGAGATAGATTAAAAGACTATTACATCACTCAAACAGCACTTTGGTGGTATTTAGATAACACTGCAGGTGGAACAAACCTTAGTGAAAAATTCAAAGTTACAGGTTCTGATGAACATAATTTAAGACCAACTATTAAGAACTTAGTAGCAAAAGCAGAAGAAGCTAAAAAAGCAGGATATGCTAAAACATCATTAGCCTTAACTGCATCAAATTTCGGAATGAAATTAGATGGAAACTATTATGTATCTGAAGAAATTTATGCTAAGTCATATAGCAATATTTCAACATATACAGTATCTGCAACAGGAGCAAACAATATTCAAGTTGTAGATGCAAATGGAAAAGCTAAAACATCATTTGGTGTTAAAGAAAAATTCAGAGTTAAAGTTCCAGTAAGTTCAGTAAGTGGAACATCATTAACTATTAATATTGCAGCATCTGCAACAGGAGTTGTTTATAAAGCGTATGAATATAAACCAACTGATAGCAGTATGCAACCAGTTACAGTTTCAATTCCAGAAAAGGAAACAGTAAATGTAACTGCTAAGTTAGCATTAGAAATTGAATCATCAAAAGTAAGTATTGTAAAAGTAGATAAATTAACACAAAATTCAATTGCAGGTGCAACACTAGTTGTAAAAGATGCAAATGGAACTGTAAAAGCAAAATGGGTATCTACAACAAACTATCATGTAATTAGAAACTTACCAAATGGTACTTATACAGTTGAAGAAACTAAAGCACCAGCAGGATACTTATTAAATAGTAATCCAGTTAAGTTTACTATTACAAATACAAATAGAGACATCAAAATTAAATTTGAAAATACTCCAAGAGAAACAGTAGTAAACATCATCAAAATAGATGCATCTACTGGTAATCCATTAGCAGGAGCAGTATTACTTGTAAAAGATTCAGCTGGTTCAACAGTAGCACAATTTACATCAACTACAGAACCATATGTTTTAACAGATTTAGATAACGGAACATATACAGTAGAAGAAGTAAGTGCACCAGCAGGATATAAACATAGTACTGAAATAAAAACATTTACAATTACAGATGAAAACTTATCACATCAAATAACATTCGAAAACCATCCTGAAGTACCAGTGCCAGACACTGCATCTTCATCATTAATTATGACATTATTAGGTATTGTAATAATTGGAGCAGGAATTAGTTTTGTTTACAAGAATGGTAAGAAAGCAAGATAATAAAAAACAAAAAAGAATCTCTTCTAGTACAATAGCTGTAATCGGTTCGGTTATCCTATTAACAGGAGGATTCTTTCTTTCATATAATTACATGCAATCTAAAAAAGTAAAAGCATTTGATTATATGGCCAATGTCTTCTATCAATCAGAGGAAGTAGAAATATTAGAACACGATGGTGAATTACAACAAGAACAAAAAGAAGAAGAACTAGGGGAAGTAACTAATGACTATATTGGTTATTTAACAATACCAAAATTAAACCTAACAAAAGGTTTCTTAGATATGAGATCCGAGTACAATAATATAGAACAAAATATTACAGTAATTAAGGGTTCTTCTTATCCTGATAAGGAGAAAGGCAACTTTATAATTGCTGCACACTCTGGATCGGGATGGAAAGCATTCTTTAATGATCTATATAAATTATCAACTGGAGATATAGCAGAAGTATCATATAAAGGAAAAAAATATACATATAAAATTGTTAATATCTATAAACAAGATAAAACAGGAACAATTGCTATATATAGAAATTATGATAAAACAACTTTAACATTAGTAACATGTACTAATTTTGATAGTAAAACTCAAACAGTATATATAGCTGAACTACAAAACGTTGTAGAAGAATAAAAACTTCATGGGGGTGAAGGTTATGACACAAACAACGATACTAGATAAACTAAAAGTAATATTAGATGTATCAATGTCATCTAAGTTATTTATAGCCGTTATTTTATTCATAATCTTAATAACTTTAGTTTCATTAACAACAAATAGAAAAAATGTTAGAAGAACTAAAATAATATATGGATTAACATATTTAATCATAATAGCTGCAATTATTGTTTTCTATTATGATTCGCTAGGGAAAATGTTTGACTATATGATGAACAACTTCTTCATAGTCTTATATTTTCCAAACGTAGCAGTATACCTAGCGGCTATCATCGTTACAAATATAATTGTACTAGTAAGTGTATTTAATTTTAAAACACCTAAACTAGTAAGAAATATAAATGTAATAATATATGGAATTATAAATTATTTATTAGCATTAGTTTTAAATGTTGTTACGAAAAACAATCTTGATATATTCTCACAAACATCAGTTTATGGAAACGCAAATGCTCAAGCTATCATTGAAGTGTCAAGTACTATATTTATGATATGGTTAGCATTCTTAGTTATCTACAAAATGATTAGAATGTATCAGAAAAAAGATGAACCAGTAAAACGAAAAGTAATTGTTAAAAAAGTAAGAAAATTACCAGAAGGAATTGTTGAAGTTCCTGTACCACTTTTTGTTAAAGGTCAACCTAAAAAAGTAGAAGAAGCAAAAACAAAAGAAGACCCCGTTATTGTCGCTACTTTTACAGATGACTTAAAATTAGAAAAAGAAGCATTAGAAAAGCAACTAGAAGAAGCAGAAAAAAAATTAAAACAAGCAGAAGAACAAATAAAGGTTCACGAAACAACAATAAAAATAAAAACAGATGAAGTTGAAGAAAAATTAAGACTTGCAGAAGAACAAATCAAAGTTCATGAAGAAACAATAAAAAATAAAGAACAAGAAAATAGTAAATTAGAACAAGAACAAATTGCTCTTCAATATGAACAAGTTCAATTACAACAAGAAAAAGCAAAACTACAACAAGAAAAAACAAAACTTCTACAAGAAAATCAAAAATTACAAGATGCAAAAGTTGAAGTGCTAGAAGTAAAAGAAGAAACTAAAGTAGATGCAACAGCAGCAATTATGAAAAACTTAGACAATATGTTTACTTTAGAAGATTACAAAATTTTAGCAACAATTCTTAAAGATAGACAAAAAAAGAAAAATGAACAAAAACTAAAAGAAGAAATCAGAAAACAAGAACAACTAAAATTTGCACAAATCCATGAAGCATATAGAAGCACAAGATAATCTTGTGCTTTTTTATTTTACTTATCACTATAAAGTGCGATATAATGTTAATAGGAAGTAGGTAGGAAAATGGACATATCAAGTTTAAATGACAGACAAAAAGAAGCAGTATTATATAATGATGGACCACTTCTAATTATTGCAGGAGCAGGAGCAGGAAAAACAAAAACACTTACAACAAAAATTGCTTATTTAATTGAAGAAGAAAATGTAAATCCTCATAACATTTTAGCAATTACCTTTACTAATAAAGCAGCTAAAGAAATGAAGGATAGATTATATATGTTAGTAGGAGACTTATCAAAGAAGTTACAAGTATCAACATTCCATAGTTTTGGTCTTAAACTATTAAGAGAAAATTATGAAAAATTAGGATATGACAAAAACTTTGTTATTATGGATAGTGATGACTCACTAACAGTAGTAAAAAAAATTATAAAAGACATGGGCTATGATCCGAAAATCTATAACCCACGTGCAATTCGTAATAAAATAAGTAGTTGTAAAAATGAAATGACTTCTCCAGAAGCATATGAAAAATATGCAGTAAGTGATTATGAAAAAGTAGTTCAACAAGTATATGCAAAGTATGAAACAAAACTACAAAGAAATAATTCAGTAGATTTTGATGACTTATTACTATTACCAATAGAACTATTTAAGAAAAATCCTGACGTATTAGATAAATACCAAGATTTATATCAATATTTACTTATAGATGAGTATCAAGACACAAATGAAGCACAATATATTTTAACTAAACTATTATGTGCAAAAAATAGAAAAATTACTTGTGTAGGAGATGATTCACAAAGTATTTATAGTTTCCGTGGAGCAAACTATAAAAATATTTTGAACTTTGAAAATGACTACAAAGATGCCAAAACAATTTTACTAGAAGAAAACTATCGTTCAACTAGTACAATTTTAGATGCAGCTAACCAAGTAATTAAAAATAATAAAATGCGTAAAGATAAAAATCTTTGGACAGCTCGTGGAGTAGGAGATAAAATAAAATACTATCGAGCATATAACGAAAAAGATGAAGCACAATATGTAATTAGAAAAGTAAAAGAATTAGTAAATCGTGGAGTAGAATATCAAGACATAGTAGTTCTATATAGAACTAATGCTCAATCACGTGTTATAGAAGATGAATTTCTAAAAGAAAATTTACCATATCGTGTAGTAGGAAGTTTATACTTCTATGCTAGAAAAGAAATTAAAGATTTAATAGCTTACTTAAGATTAATTCATAACTCAAGAGACAACATTAGCTTATTACGTGCAATTAATACTCCTAAAAGAGGCATTGGCTTAAAAACAATTGAAAATCTACAAGAAAAAGCTGACTTAGAAGGAATAAGCATCTATGATGCAATTACTTCTGGAAAAGAAATGGAATTTAAAAACATAATTGAAAAATTAAAAGTTATTTCAGAAGACTTAACATTAACAGAATTAATTGATAAAGTATTAGATGCATCTGGTCTAAGACAAGACTTAGAAAGTGAAAAAACACTAGAAGCAGAAGTAAGATTAGAAAACTTAGAAGAATTCAAATCCATTACAAAATCTTTCGAAGAAAGAGAAGGTTTAATTTCCCTAGAAGACTTCTTACTTGAAATAAGTTTAATCAGTGATGTTGAAGAATATAAAGATGATCCAAATAGAGTAAGTTTAATGACAGTTCACTCAGTAAAGGGGCTTGAATATAATCATGTCTTCGTAGTTGGTATGGAAGAAGGAATATTCCCACATATGAATTCACTTATGGAAAATTCTGAACTAGAAGAAGAAAGAAGATTATGTTATGTAGCAATAACTCGTGCTAAAGATGATCTTCATTTAGTAAATGCAAGACGTAGAACTTTATTTGGTAAAGAACAAATAAATCCAGTAAGTAGATTCTTAAGTGAAATTCCAAAAGACTTAATGGAATCAAATGCAAAAGAAGAACTTCCACAACATGAAGAAAAAATCCAAGTAGGAGAAATGTTTAGAGAAGAAGCTGTTGACTACCAAGTAGGAGACTACGTATACCATGAAACATTTGGTACTGGACGTGTAACAGAAGTAACAAATACACTTGTAAGTGTTGCCTTTAAACATCCACATGGAATTAAAAAATTAATGAAAAATCATAAAAAGTTATCAAAAGTATAAATTGATTCAAAAATTAAAAGGAGATGATAATATGAATCAAGATTTAACATTATTAGTACTTGCTGCAGGAATGGGTAGTCGTTTTGGAGGATTAAAACAAATTGAACCAATCGGACCATCAGGAGAATTCATGATTGATTATTCAGTATATGACGCAATAAAAGCTGGATTCAATAAAATAGTATTCTTAATAAAAGAAGAAAATTATGATGTGTTTAAAGAAACAATTGGCGCAAGAGTAGAAAATCGCATTAAAGTAGAATATGCTTTCCAAAAAAATGATAATATTCCAGCAGGATATGAAGTACCAGCTGACAGAGTAAAACCATTTGGTACAGGACATGCAATTTATTGTGCTAAAGAAAAAATCAATGAAAAATTTGCTATTATTTCAGCAGATGATTTCTTCGGAGCAGATGCATTTAAACAAGCAGCCGATTTCGCAAGAGAAAGTGATGATTTCTGTGTTGTAGGATACAAAATTGGTGGAACACTATCTGATAAAGGTACAGTAAAACGTGGCGTATGTATGGAAAAAGATGGTTACTTAACAGATGTTATTGAAAGTAAAGCAGAACGTGTAGGTGATATTGTAAAATGTGAACCACTAAGTGGAGCACCATCATACGAGATTGGATTAGATCATCCAGTATCAATGTTAATGTTTGGATTAACACCAGTAATATTCGAAGAATTAGAAAAACAAATGTATGAATTCTTTGAAGCAAATAAAGATGACTTATCTACATGCGAGTTCTTATTCCCAGATGTACTTGATAGAATGATAAAAGAAGGAAAAATAAAAATCAAAGTATTACCAACATCTGCAAAATGGTTTGGAGCAACATATAGAGAAGATTTAGATAATATTAAAAAGTCAATTAAAGAATTAATTGCAGAAGGCGCATATAAAGAAGATTTATGGAGTTAAATCTTCTTTTTCTTTTTGTATAATGTTATACTTATAATAGGTGAAATAAATGATAACAAGAGAAATGATTAGCGATATAATAGCAAAATATTTAATAAGCAAAATAATTGACTATATTCCAATGAAAACAAAATTAAAAAGAAAAACTATTGAAGGAATTATTCAAAGAAATTTAACTCCAGAGGAGCAAAAAAAACTATCACTAAATGAATGTTTAAATCAAAAAGAAAATAATTATATAATCGAAAGATTCTATAATGTTTTAGAAACACAACTATCACATTGTGATACATCATCATTTTTCAGAAATATCCAATCGCTAACCATTACAGAAAAACCAAAAACACTTCGAGAAAGATTAGATGAATTTTTATCTATCAAAGCATCAGGATATTATTATCCGAGAAGCAATAATATTAGAATATTTTCACCACATACAGATCCAAATAATGAACATATTAATAGAACAAAAACCCACGAATTAATTCATATGGCTACCACAAGAACAGACGGTGATATGACATTATGCGGTTTCGAAAGAACCAGAAATAGAATTAGTTTCGCAACAGGATTAAATGAAGCATATACAGAAATAATTAATAGAAGATATTTTACAAAAAGAGAATTAGATAGTTATGAGGAATTGCAGCCAATCGCAGAACAAATAGAAAACTTAGTAGGCCGAAAAAAAATGGAACAATTCTTTTTCTCGAATGATTTAGATGGATTAATAGACGAAATGGCAAAATATTCATCAAGAGAAGATGCCATGCAATTAATTCAAAAAATGGATTATATTTATAAATGTTATGGAACTCCAGCAGAAAAAATTATCCAAGAAACTCTATGTAGACAAGCGAGAGTTGATATAGCAAATATACGTTTAAATTATTTCAAAGAAAGATTCAAATCAGGAAAAACAAATGAACAACAGTATAAGGCCGAGTTATTTTATTTAGAACTATTTACTCATAATTTAAGTCCATATTTTCATTACCCACCCGGTTCAAAAAAAGCAGACGAAGCCTATATCAGCAGAACACTTATTTTTGAACCTAGATTAGTAATACCAATAGAAAGATATGAAGAGATTATTGATGAATATTATGATTCAAAAAAAGATAATCTAACATTTACATACAAACCATGGAAAAGTAAAAAAGGTTTAGGTATTGAAAATATAATTATTAGAGAATCCAATGCAAATTATATAGCTGCTCAAGAATGTGCAAAAGGTAGAGACCCTCAAGAAGTCTCTATAGAAATTCAAACAATGCTTAGAGAAAATTCACCAGCTATTCCAACAAACGAAACTATCGGAAAAAAATGGTAAGAGAAAAAAAGAGAAACAAATATTTTCTTTTTTCTTTTAATTTTATATACTTATATTAGGATGTGAATAATAAATGAAACGAAATAAAAAACAAAAGTACAATGACAAATTTATTGTCTATGCATTTATGGGAATAATACTTTTATGCTTAATTCATATACCTATATATTTTGTTTTACTATATACAGGTACTATTACTCTTAGAATTGAAGACAATTTTAAATCAGCCAATCACAAAGAAAGTGGACTACTAATAGACTTAACAAACAAACTAGAAGACCTTAAAATTGATATAGAAAATAGGGCAACAAATTATTTTCCTTTTTATGCTGACATAAACCTTATGATGAGAAAAATAGATAATGCATCAAATCATCTTATTTATAATAAATCATTACCATTAAAACTTGATGCTGGAGAGTATATATTTAAAAATATAGAAAATGATTTTTATTATACAATTACAACAGAAACAAAAGAAACTTTAAAAAATAAGTTGAATACACAAGTTAAATTATTTAATGAATTATCTACAGCAACAACAGCTAAAGTAAACTTATATATGATTCCAAGTTATGAATATTTAGAATTTTCAAATCAAGATAGATATCAAAATATGTATCAATATGTTGATGAATTCAAAGAAAAATTAAATGACGATATAAATGTATCAGAGTTAAAAATTAATGATCTAAAAAAATACCAAGAATATTTATTTAAAACAGATCATCACTGGAATTCCAAAGGAGCTTATCAAGGTTATTTAGACATACTATCAATGTTAAATGAAAATAATCCGAAAGAATACAAAGAAGGAATTATTAAAAATCAAAAAATGTATGGTAGCTATGCAAAAAAAGCATTTGATAAGTCAATTAGTGATACATTTACATATCCAAATATAGAATTAGAAGAACATAAAACACTAATCAATCAAAAAGATAAAACAGAAGTAATATACAAACCAAAAAGTACAAAGAAACCAATTACATCAAATGAATTTTATGATTATTATATAAAGTTCTATCAAGGACAATATAGTGAGGTTATTTTTGATTACAATAATTCTTCTAAAAAGAATCTTTTAATTATTTCAGATTCGTATATATGGCCAATTGATGAAGTAATTGCCAGTCATTTTAATAAAACACATCTTATCAATCTAAGATATCCACCATATGATAAGAATAAATTCAATTATAAAGAATACATTAAAAATAATGATATAGATGAAGTGTTATTTGTTTATGGAATGGGTACAATGGTCTTAGATGGAAATAATTATCAAATAGAAAGTAAAATAGAAAGGTGATAATATGGTATTTTCAAACATAGTATTTTTAGTTTTGTTTCTTCCAATATTTTTAATATTCTACTTTACTTTCAAAAAAAGAAAATTTAGAAATATTATATTGCTAGTATTTAGTTTAATATTTTATGCATGGGGAGAACCAATATATATTATTTTAATGATATTTAGTATTCTTCTTAATTACTTTTTGGCTAAAAAGATAGATGATACTAGAAAAAACAAAAAAGAATCAAAAACATATTTAATAATTGCTTTAATATTAAATATAGGTTTACTAATATTCTTTAAGTATAGTAATTTCCTAGCGGAGATAATAAACATTTTTGGCTTTAAATTACCATATTTTAATATAGCTCTTCCAATAGGAATATCATTTTATACATTTCAAGCACTATCATATGTTATTGATGTATACTGGAATAATGTTAAGGTTCAAAGAAATCCGTTATATTTAGGTTGCTACATAACTGCATTTCCTCAGTTAATTGCAGGACCAATTGTTAGATATGAAACAATTGAAGATGAATTAGATAATAGAAAAGAAAATATCTCCTTGTTTAGTGAAGGTATAAGAAGATTCATATTAGGTTTAGCAAAAAAGGTTTTAATAGCTAATTCAGTTGCTTATATAGCAGATACTTTATTTAGCTACAGTGCAAGTGAACTTGGTTTACTTGGAACTTGGATTGCATTAAGTTCATATACATTACAAATATATTTTGATTTTTCTGGATATAGTGATATGGCAATAGGTTTAGGAAAAATGTTAGGATTTAATTTCTTAGAAAACTTCAATTATCCATATATTGCTAATAGTATTACAGATTTTTGGAGAAGATGGCATATATCACTATCTTCATTCTTTAAGGACTATGTATATATTCCATTAGGAGGAAATAGAGTAAAAAAATATAGACATATAATTAATATAATGATAGTATGGGCACTAACTGGTTTATGGCATGGCGCATCATGGAATTTTGTTATTTGGGGAATATACTATGGCATTTTACTTCTAATAGAAAAATATATATTAAAAAAACATCTAGAAAAATGGCCAAAACTATTAAGACATACCTATGCCATACTAATAATAATGATAGGCTGGTTAATATTTAGACAAACATCAATAGTCGAAATACTTGATTATTTAAAAGCTATGGTAGGTGTTTATGGAGTAGGTTCAACTAAACTACTAAAAATAACACAAATATTCCAAATGAAATATATAATCTTCTGGACATTAGGAATTATCTTTTCAACACCAATATACAAAAAAATATCAGATTATTTTAATAAAAGTAATAAAAGAAAATATATCTTTGACATACTATTAATTCTACTTTTTATAGTAACAATTTTTTATGTTGTTGTTGGTAGTTATAATCCATTTATATATTTTAGATTTTAATATTAATAAAGAAGAGTTTAACTCTTCTTTTTTTTATATATTAAAAATGATATAATATTAATAGGTGATAATATGGAACAAAGAATGTTAGAATTAATAGATATAATTAATGAAGCTGACTATAATTATCATACTTTAGATAACCCAACAATATCAGATCAAGAGTATGATAAATTATTACGCGAACTTTTTGAAATAGAAGCAGAACATCCAGAATGGATAAGAGAGTTTTCTCCAACCCAACATGCTGGAGGGAAGATAATTGAAGGTTTTGAAAAAGCTGAACATAAAATTCCTATGATGTCTTTAAGCAATGTATTTTCAGAAAGTGAAATAATTGCATTTGATGAAAAAATAAAAAAAGAAGGTATTAATCCACAATATATGTGCGAATTTAAAATCGATGGATTATCAGTATCTTTATTATATGAAAAAGGAAAACTAGTAAGAGCCGCAACTCGTGGAGATGGAGTTATTGGAGAAGATATAACTCACAATGCTAAAACAATAAAAACAATTCCATTTACCTTAAAAGAACCCGTTGATATTGAAGTACGTGGAGAAATTTTTATGAATAAGAAAACTCTAGAAGAATTAAATAGAGTAAGAAAAGAAAATAATCAGCCATTACTTCAAAATTGTCGAAATGCTGCAGCTGGCTCAATTAGACAATTAGACTCTAAAATAGCTGCTCAAAGAAAATTAGATACCTTTATATATCATTTACCAAATCCATTAGACTATGGACTTAAAACTCATGAAGAAGCAGTTAACTATATGCATAAACTAGGTTTTAAAACAAATCCAAATAATAGACTTGTTAATAATGTTGAAGAAGTTATTGAATATATAAATGAAAAAGGTAGTTTAAGACCAACACTTCCATATGACATTGACGGAGTTGTTATAAAAGTAAACAGCATAGAACAACAACAAAAACTTGGTTATACTGCAAAATATCCAAAATGGGCAACTGCATATAAATTTCCTGCTGAAGAAGTTGTAACAAGACTAACTGACATAATCTTTACAGTAGGAAGAACAGGTCAAATAACACCTAATGCAGTATTAGACCCAGTAATAGTAGCAGGATCAACAATTTCAAGAGCAACACTTCATAATGAAGATTTTGTTACAGAAAAAGATTTAAAAATTGGAGATATTGTGTCAATTAGAAAAGCAGGAGATGTTATTCCTGAAGTAGTAGAAGCAAAAGTTGAAAGAAGAACAGGTCAAGAAAAGGACTTTATAATGATTACTGAATGTCCTATGTGTAAATCAACACTAATCAAGAAAGAAGGACAAGTAGATTATTATTGTCCGAACGATAAATGCCCAGCTAGAAAAGTAGAAAGTTTAATTCACTTCGCATCACGTGATGCAATGAACATTGATGGACTAGGAGATAGAATAATTGAAGATTTTTATAACTTTGGATATATTGGTACAATTGCAGATATATATTGTCTACATCAACATGAAAAGGCTTTGATTAGACTAGAAGGTTATGGAGATAAATCTATATCTAATATGTTTGAAGCAATAGAAAATAGTAAACAAAACTCATTAGAAAAATTAATCTTCGGATTAGGAATTCCCCATGTTGGTGCTAAAACAGCAAAAGTATTAGCGTTAAAGTTTGAAACAATGGATAACTTAATAAATGCCACAGAAGAAGAATTGGTAAAAATTCCTGATATTGGAGATATAATTGCTAAAAGTGTAATTAATTATTTTAGTAATAGTAGTAATAAAGCTATAGTTGAAGAATTAAAAGAGTTAGGTTTAAATATGAATTACTTAGGTCAAAAAGTAGAAGAAAACGTGGAATTTGCTGGAAAAACATTTGTCCTAACCGGATCACTAACAATATTCACAAGAGATGAAGCCGAAGAACTAATTGAAAATTTAGGTGGAAAAACATCAAGTTCAGTTTCTAAAAAAACATCTGTTGTAATTGTAGGAGAAAATGCTGGAAGCAAATATGATAAAGCAAAAGAACTAGGCATAACTATTTGGACAGAACAAGAATTTAGTGAAAAACTTCCTCACTAAATAAAATATGATACAATTGAAATAATCAGAAGGGATTAATTATGGGAAAAATAAAAGTTAAAGTTGGGCCAAAAGCCTTTAAAATGTTTACAACATTTATTACATCAGCAGCACTATATGATGGACCATCAGAACTAGAAACTACGAAGACTAATGTGATTCATAATGAAACAACAAATGAGACATATGTAGAAGTAGAACCACAAACTGTTGTAATAAACAAAAGCGTAAGTCAACGTCTAGCAGGGCGAGTAGCCAGATTCCTAATGGAACATGTAGAACTAGAAAAAAAGTCACAAGCAAAATAAAAAAGATAAGTAGGTGAAACAATGTCAAAAAAAATAAAAGCAGAAGAATATAAGGATGAATTTGACGAAGAAGTAGAAGATGACTATTACGAAGACGAAAATGAACCAGAAAAAGAAGTAGTCGAAGAATCACCAAATAACTTTAAGGCAATAGAAGATGAACAAGAAGACGAAGAATATTATGAAGATGCAAAAAAAACGTTTAGAAGAGTAAATACATCTAAATTTATGAGTATATTTAATGTAATGTTTATATTAATTATGATTATAATGCTAATAATTAGTGTAGATGTAATTTGTATTACAAGATATAATATTGGTCCGTTCTTTGCAATAAATACCAAAACATATAAAGATGGTGGAACCAAAGAATATTATGGTTTGGGCTATAAAGTAATTAAATATAGTGAAATAGCAGGAAGAAGAGATACTCAAATAGGTTTTTGGAATATGAAATATTCAACTGAACCACTGATGTTAGAAGATATCGATCTAGCAATAGAATTTCAAAATAATCCAGAACCAACGGCTAATAAATACTATAAAAAATATGTAAAAATATTATCTACAATTAAAGAAATAGATAATAAAAATAATATAATAATTTTAGAGTACACAGATCCAGATGGAAAATATACTTTAGAAATAACTTGTAAAATGGTATCCAGAAAAGATTCATTAGTAAATTATAAAATAAACGATAAAGTATCTATAAAGGGAACAGTTTTTAGTTTTTCTATAAAAGAAGATACTAAAACAAATAAAGTTATACTAGAAAACTGTTTTGTAGAACAAAATTAACACACTAAAATAGTGTGTTTTTTTAGCATAGTATGTTATAATAAGTAAAGTTAAAGGAGGAATCCGCAATGGATGACAGATTATCAAAAGAAGAAGTATTACATGTTGCAGAACTAGCAAGAATTGCTATAAGTGAAAGTGAATTAGAAAAATATCAAATTCAATTAAAACAAATTATGGATAGTGTAGATAAAATTAAAGAAGTAGAAGTAAATGATGAAAAAATGTTAATTGCTAATTGGAGTGAACCAACTAAATTAAGAGAAGATACAGCAGGAGAAATGCTAAATCCAAAAGAAGTAATTGGTAATGCGCCTCGTCATAGTGGAAACTATATAGAAGTACCTGTAGTAATTGGGGAGGAATCATAATATGAAATATTTAAATAAAAGCGTATTAGAATTACATGAATTATTAAAAGATAAAAAGATTAAACCAATTGACTTGGTAGAAGAAGCATTTGCTAATATTGAAGAAAATAAAGAATTAAATGCATACATTACTCTTAATAAAGAAGAAGCAATTAAACAAGCAAAAGAACTAGAAAATAAAGAAGTAGATAATGTATTATTTGGTATGCCAATTGCTATCAAAGATAATATTGTTACAAAAGACTTACTAACAACATGTGCCTCACATATGTTAGAAAACTTTACTCCTATTTATGATGCAACTGTAATTGAAAAAATAAAATCAAAAAATATGATTATTATCGGAAAAACAAATATGGATGAATTTGCAATGGGTTCCACAAGTAGAACAAGTTACTTTGGATCTCCATTAAATCCATGGAACAAAGAAAGAATTTCTGGAGGTTCATCAGGTGGTTCAGCCGTAACAATAGCTGCACGTGATTTACCATTTGCATTAGGTTCAGATACAGGTGGTTCTATTAGACAACCATCTAGTTATTGTGGAATAGTTGGAATGAAACCAACATATGGAAGAGTATCAAGATATGGTCTAATTGCCTTTGCATCAAGTATGGACCAAATTGGACCAATGACAAAAAATGTTTACGAAAATGCTCTTCTTTTAAATGCAATAGTAGGAAAAGATAATAAAGATTTAACATCAGCAAATAAAGAAGCAGAAGATTTTACAAGATTAATAGGTAAAGATATTAAAGATATGAAAATAGCAGTACCTAAATACTTTATGAGCGACATTGTATCAAACGAAGTAAAATTAAAAATTGAAGAAACAATTAACTTATTAAAAAATGCTGGAGCAGTCGTTGATTACGTAGATATGAAATATTTAGATCAAGCAGTAACTCTATATCAAGTCATTGCCCTTGGAGAAGCAAGCTCAAATCTAGCAAGATTTGATGGAATAAGATATGGATTCTCTGCAGAAAATCCTGAAAATATTAAAGATGTTTATTTTAAAACAAGACAAGAGGGATTTGGAACAGAAGTAAAAAGACGTATCATGGTTGGAGCACACATTCTAAGTGGGGAAAATGCAAAAGTTTACTATGACAAAGCAATGTCCGTAAGAGCTGCAATGCGTGATGAGTTTAAACGCATTTATAAAGATTATGACTTAATAATTGGACCAACAGCAACAACAACAGCATATGCTCAAACAGAATCATTAGATGATCCATTAAAGAGTTTCTTAGATGACGTTTTAGTAAATCCAGCTAACATGGCAGGACTACCAGGACTAAATGTACCAGTTGGATTTGATAATAGTAATATGCCAATTGGAATGCATATCATTGGAAATGATTTTGATGAAGCAAGAATGTATCAATTAGCTAGTTACATTGAAAAAGAACTTAATTTAGATCTTACACCAGGAGGTGAAAAATAATGTCAAATTATATACCAACAATTGGTGTAGAAGTACACGTAGAATTAAAAACAAAAACAAAAATTTTCTCAAATTCAACTAATGGATATGGAGAAATGGCTAATTCATTAACAAATGTAATTGACTTAGGTTATCCAGGAACATTACCAACATTAAATGAAGAAGTAATAAACTTAGCTATAAAAGCAGCAACAGTCTTAAACTGTAAAATAAGAAGAGAAATGCATTTTGATAGAAAAAATTATTTCTATCCTGACAATCCAAAGAACTATCAAATTACACAAAGCAGAACTCCGATTGGATACGATGGATATGTAGAAGTTGAAGTTAATGGAGTTAAAAAGAAAATAGAAATAGAAGAAATGCATATTGAAGAAGATACATGTAAATCAACTCATAGAGGAACAAAAACTTTATTAGATTTTAATAGAGCAGGAGTTCCACTTATTGAAATAGTTACAAAACCATGTATGACAAGTGGAGATGAAGCAAAAGCTTATCTTGAAAAATTAAGAGAACTATTATTTTATTGTGATGTATCAGATTGTAAAATTGAAGAAGGTTCAATGAGAGCTGATGCTAATGTTTCAATTAGAAAAAATGAATCCGATCCATTTGGTACAAAAGCAGAAATTAAAAATATTGGTTCAATTACTAATGTTGCAATCAGTATTAATAAAGAAATCGAACGTCAAAGTAAATTATACGATAACGGAGAAACATTTAAACCTCAAACAAGACGTTATGATGATAAACTAGGAGATACTGTTCTTATGCGTGTAAAAGAAACTGGAAATGATTATCGATATTTTCCAGAACCAGATATCCCATTTGTTTATGTAACTGATGAAATGATTGAAAATGTAGTTAAAACAATCCCAATGCTTCCAGATGAAAGAAGAACAATTTACATTGAAAAAGGTGTACCTGAAGTAAATGCTAATAAAATTGTTCAAAATAGAAGTTTAAGTGATTACTTTAATACATTATTAGACGAAAATACTAACTTCAAAATTGCAAGTAATTTACTTTTAGGTGATATTGCAGCGTATTTAAACAAAGAAGAAAAATTAATAACAGATACAACTTTAACTAAAGAAAGATTCGTAGAATTAATAAAAAATATGGAAGATAACACACTAACAAGTAAAAACTTAAAAGATATTTTAAATAAAGTTTTAGAAGAAACATCATCAATTTCTGAAATTATCAAAGCATCAGGAATTGAGAATATTACAGATGACTCTGCAATTAGAGAAGTTATTAAGAAAGTAATAGAAGAAAACCCAGGTTCAGTAGAAGATTATAAAACTGGACATGATAGAGCAATAAAGTTCTTAATGGGACAAGTAATGAAAGCATCACGTGGTTCAGCAAATCCAAAAATAGCAATGGATATACTAATGGAAGAACTAAAATAGTTTACAAATAAAAGTGTAAATTGAAAAAAAACTATTGCATAGTGTATAATTATAGTACTAGGATGTGACAATATGAAATTTATAAAAAGAAATAGAAGTATCATTGTATCAGTAGTAGTATTCTTTATATTGATATTACTTTGCTTACAAGTAAAAAATATTTTATTCCCAAATGATGGTTTAGCAGTATATGGTAATCGTTTAGAGGGAAAAGTTGCAATAACAAAAAATTTAAATAAAAAAATCCAAGAATTATTACCAGAAGGAGCAACAAAAGTAACTGTTAGAGACTCTGGAAGAATTCTTAACATAACAATTACTGTAACAGATACAATTACAAGAGATACTGCTAAGAGTTTTGCAACACAATCATTAGCTGCTCTAAGTGAAGAAGAAGCTAATTATTATGATATACAATTTTTCTTAGTAAAAAATGCTGAATCAAATGACTTTCCAATTATTGGATACAAAATTCCAAAAGCAGAAACAATAGCATGGACAAAGGATAGATAGGGGATTAGATAAATGAAAAAGAAAATATTAATAATTGTTGTTCCTATTATAATTGCCCTAGTAGCCTTCGTAGGTGTATATCGTTATTATAATAAAGAAGATAAAACAACAACACTAACGGTAACAGAAAAAAGATGGGTAGAAGAAAACAAAGAACAAGCATTTGATTTTGAAATTGTAAACGACTATCCACTATATGGAACAGATGGAGAAGGGGTAATCTTTAATTTCGTTAATGATTTTGAAGAAAAGATTGGACTAACTTTCAATAAAATACCATATTTAAAATCAGCAGAACCTTCAACATCAGGTCTAAAAATAAGAATTCTAGATCAAGATGAAAAATTAACTGAAAATGATTTACCACTATTTACAGATTACTATATTGCAATTGGTAAAGAATACCAAAGAATAAATCATATTAAAGATATGAAAAATATAACAATTGGTGTATTCAAAGAAGATAGTGAAGATTTAAGTTACTATTTAAAAAGTGGTACTAACTTATCATATAAAACATATGACAAAATAGAAGAATTATATGCAGCTCTAGATAGTAATGCTGTAGGTATGATTATAGTACCAAATATAATGTATTTAGATAGAATAATTAAAACAGAGAATTATTCAATTAATTATTTCTTTACTGAATATCAAAAACAAATAGTATTAACACTAACAGGAACAGATGAAAAACTAGATACAATTGTAGAAAAATACTATAATAAATGGCGTTATACTAAGTATGTAAGTGAATATAATGCAGCATATATGAATTATTACTTATTAAAAAATGAATTAAGTGCTAAAGAAAAATCTGCATTAGTATCAAAAACATATGTATATGGATACGTTGAAAACGAACCATTTGAAGTAAAAGTACATGGTAAACTTGCCGGTATTGCTGGAGAATATATTAATAGAATGTCACGCTTAAGTGATATCGAATTTAAATATAAAAAATATTCATCAAGAAAAGCACTAGAAAAAGCAGTTGATCAAGGTAAAGTAGATATATACTTTGACTATTATAACTATACTAATGAAAACTATGTACCAACAGTATCAACATTTGTTGAAGACTATGTAGTTTTAGGAAAACAAGAAGATAATCATGTAATTAATTCATTTGAAAGTTTAAGAAATAAAAAAGTATTAATGTTAGATGATGATGCTTTACATAATTATTTTGAAACAAACTCAAAAGCAAAAATAAAAACATATAAAAATGTAGATGAATTAATTAAAGCATCAAAATCAGATTTAATAGTAGTAGATTATGAAATATATTCATACTATCAAAATAATAAATTTAAAAATTATAAATTATTATATAAAGATACAATGATGAATGATTATAAATTCATGGTTCATAAAGATAATAAAGAATTCTATGATTTATTTAACTATATTATTAACACAAACTCTTATTATAATTATAGAAATACAGGTATAGAGAACTTACATGCTTCTATTTTAGAAGATTCAACATTTGAACAAGTATATACAATTATTTTAATAATTATCTTTGTACCGTTAATAATCTTAGGAATATCATATCTAATTATTAAGAAGAAAAATGAAGTTAAAAAGATAAAAGCAACGGATCGTCATAAATATACAGATATGTTAACATCACTAAAAAATAGAAATTATTTAAATGCTAAAATGGCAGAATGGGAAGATTCAAAAGTATTCCCACAATCAATAGTAATGGTTGACTTAAATAACGTAAAATATGTTAATGATAATTATGGTCATGAAGAAGGAGACCAATTAATTATTAAAGCAGCTGGTATTTTAGTAAATACTCAATTAGAAAATAGTGAAGTTATAAGAACCGACGGAAATGAATTCTTAATTTACTTAGTAGGATATAGTGATAGACAAGTTTCAACATATACTAAAAAGTTAGAAAAAGAGATGAAGTCATTACCACATGAATTTGGTGCTGCAGTAGGATATAGTATGATAACTGATGAAATAAAAACATTAGATGATGCTATTAATGAAGCAACACTAGAAATGATAACAAACAAAGAAGAATATAAGTAGAAGGAAGTAAAAAATGGAAAAAGCAAGAGTTTTCTTTAGTAAATTCATATCACTAATGAGAAAGCCAGAGCTTAGGATATTACCTGGGCAACTTGCTTTTTTTCTTGTCTTATCTTTAATACCATTAATTGCTCTTATTGGAACAATAGCTTCAGCTTTATCCATTCCGGTAGGAACAATCAGAAGTGTTATTGGTAACTCAGTACCAGATGCAGTAGCTGACATCATAGTAAGTGTAATGTCTGCCAAAGGATTAAGTTTTAACGTAGTAGCCTTCTTTGTCGCAGCATTCATTCTAGCATCAAATGGTACAAATTCAATGATTATTACATCAAATGAAATATATAAGATAAAAGCAGATAGCTTTTTTAGAAGAAGACTAAAAGCCATAATGATGACACTATCATTAGTAGGATTATTTTTCTTCCTATTAGTAGTACCTATTTGGGGAGATACAATATTTGCTATTATAAAATTATCTGCATCAAAAAAAGTCCCAATAGACTTTATATATAGAATATTTAAATTATTACAATACCCACTGACAATATTAGTTTTATACTTCAATATAAAACTTATGTATATAACAGCGCCTGATGAAAAAATAGAAAGTAAAGAGACAACTAAAGGAGCAATATTCACAACAGTAGGTTGGATACTTGCATCAGAAATATACTCATTCTATATTTCAACATTCTCTAACTATAGTATGTTTTATGGAAGTATATCAAACGTAGTAATCCTTCTATTATGGGTATACATATTATCATATATTTTCGTATTGGGTATGATAATAAATGCAGGATCTTATTCTGAGAAAGACACTGAAAAAGACAAAATAAAAACACTTGAATAAGTGTTTTTTTATTTTATACTATCATATCTTTTAACTTTACCAGTTAATATACTCGCAAGTAAAATTGTAAATGTATACATAAATAGTAATACATATAATAACCATTTCTTACTAAGAATTCCAGCAATTAATAATAACGTAAACCCTGTAACTCTACCAATATTTAATACAACCTCACGAATTGACCAAAATTCAAGTAAATGTTTTTCTTTAATTAATTTACAATTAGAAATATTAAATAATCTAACATCAAATATTAAAGCTAACATATTAATCATAATCATATAACTGAAATAATAAATCATTAAAGTTATATCATTGTTGAAAAATAACATAATAACTAATGCAATAAGAGGAATAATAGAACTTATTATAGCTAAAACTTTATCGTACTTCTTATTAAAAATTTTAGCATACAAATATTGCATAACAATAACTAATACAGATGATAAAGAAGTAAATAATCCTAAACTAAAATCAGAATTAAAAGCTCCTACAATTAACACAACCATTAATATATCAAGAGCACTATCTGATAAATTCATTCCCTTAAAGAAATCAACAAATAACATATTTCTAATATCTTTATTTTTAAATAATATCTTAGCTGATTTAAATGGAGTATACTTATTATTCTTCATATCAAGAGGTTCTATTAATAAAGATAAAATAATTTGTAGTATTGAAACAATTAATATAATAACTGCAGTTAATTGGAAGTTAGTAGTAGAAATAATACTACCAAGTAATATAGGAATTACAATACTAACAAAAGTCATTAGAACTTTTCTTGCCATTTCATAAGCATCTCTTTCAACATTCTTAACCTTACTAGATGCAAATAAATTATAAGGATAATAATATGTACAAGAAGACATTCCTGATAATAATGAAATTAAAGGTATATAATCAATTATCTTTTCTTTAAGAATAACAATTACCAATATATAAATAAAGTTAATTACTATACCAGTACGAAATGTTTCTAAATGATGTCTTTTCTTTAAGAACCAACCTAGAATAAAAAATCCAATTCCTAATATTAAATAGTTAAATATATAATACAAAGATATATCTACTAATGAATCAGCTGATACTTTAATAAAGTATGCGGTAAGAAACGGTCCTAAAAATATTTTTATTATTTTTTTTAAAGCCTCAATCATTAACAATATATTCGATTCTTTATATTCAAACATTAAAACCCACTCCTTATCTTCAAATAATATTCTATCATAAAACATGTTAATTACACTCATTAAACTATGTCAATAGTGTCAATAAAATAGCACTTTTAAGAACATTGAAAAAATAATAATAGAGTGTTATAATTAAATAAGCGAGGTATGGATATGAAAAGAATAAAAATTGGCATAAAAAAGCTAAAAACAATGATTCAAAAAACAATAAAAAGAATTAAAACAGAACAACTAATAGAAAAATATATGAAAGATAATGTTTTATTTATTATGTTTGTTATAACAGGTGTACTAAATGCAAGTTTACTTCGAATTTTATGTATGCCAACAGTAGAAAGCATTTTTTCTATACAAGCATTCTTAGCAGACTTTGCAGTAGTTACAATAATAGGATCGTTTGCTTACTTTTTAAAACCAAAACATAGATTTATTTATTATATATGTTTTAATATATTTTTAACTGCAATATGTATGATTAATTCAGTATATTATACTTACTATACATCATTTGCATCAATCTCAATGTTATCATTAACACAATATGTAGGTGAAGTAGGCGATGCAGTAACAGAAAATGTTATTCAATTAAAAGACCTAATATATATAATTGGTCCAATTATAATGCTAGTAGTAAACAGAAAATTAAAAAAACAAAACTATTATAAAAGAATTGAAGTAAAATCAGAACGTAAGAAAAAAGCTTTTGTCACATTAATAACAGGTGCTTGTATTGCTGGGGTATTCTTATTAACATTAACTCCAACAGATATAAGTAGATTATTAAAACAATGGAATAAAGAATATATTGTACAATGCTTTGGAATATATGTTTATCAAGGTAACGACGTAATTTCAACAATTCAACCAACTATTAATTCTATGTTTGGTTATGATAAAGCTTATAAAAATTTTACTGAATATTTTGAAGGAAAAGAAACAGTACATACAAACGAATATACAAATATTTTTGAAGGTAAGAATGTATTGGTAATCCATGCTGAAAGTATGCAAACAAATCCAATGTACTTACAATTCAATGGACAAGAAGTAACACCAAACTTAAATCATTTAGCAAGACAAGGAATGTTCTTCTCAAATTATTATTCACAAGTTAGTGTTGGAACATCATCAGATGCTGAACTTACATTTAATACATCACTTATGCCAACAAAGAGTGGTACAGCATTTGTCTCATATCCAGAAAGAACTTATATTTCAACACCATCAATGTTAAAAGAAAAAGGATATTACACTTTTAGTATGCATGCCAATAACGGAGATTTCTGGAATAGACGTGTAATGCATCAAAGTTTAGGTTATGATAAATTTTACAGTAAATCAGAATATGAAATAGCTGATGAAAATATCATTGGTTTAGGACTAAATGATAAAGAGTTTTTCACACAATCTGTGGAAAAACTTAAAAAGATTGATTCAAAGCATGAGAAATGGTATGGATTAATGATTATGTTATCAAATCATACACCATTCTCAGATACAGAAAAATATGGTGAATTTCCTGTAGATATAAAAGAAACAATTACTAATCCAGATGGTACAACAGAAGAAGTTGTATATCCATACTTAGAAGGAACAAAACTAGGAAACTATTATAAATCATTACACTATGCAGACTCTGCATTAGGTGTTCTAATAGAAGAACTTGATAAAGCAAATTTATTAGAAGATACAGTATTAGTAATTTATGGAGACCATGATGCAAGAATCTCTAAAAAAGAATATAATTATCAACAAAATTATGATAAAGAAGAAGATGATTTATTAGATAGAGATGATGAAAATTACGTTGAATTTGATTCATATCAACAAGAACTTGGTAGAAAAGTACCATTTATTATCTGGACAAAAGATATGGCTGGTACAAATCTAAATCAAGAAATAAGCAACGTTATGGGAATGTATGATGCAATGCCTACATTAGGTAATATGCTAGGATTCTATAACGAATATGCTTTAGGACATGATATATTTAATATTAAAGATCAAAATATAGTAGTATTCCCTAATGGTAACTGGTTAACAAATAAAGTTTATTATAACAGTCAAAAAGGTGAACACTTATCACTAGTAAATGAAGCAATTAGTGAAGAAGAAATAAAGAATAATAATGAATATGCTACAAAATTATTAGACGTATCAAATGACATAATTGTATTTGATTTATTAAAACCAAAAGATATAGAACCAGAAGAAGAGAAGGGGGAATAATATGAAATTAAAGAAAAAACCAAAAATAATTATAACTTTAGTTGCATTACTTTTAATTGCTGCCTTAGCAATCGTACTAGTAATAAGTTTTAAACCAAAAGAGAAAAAAGTAACAGAAGTAAAAGTATTAAAGTCAATTGATGAATATGGTTATCAATTAAAAGATAATAAAACAAAAAAATACAAGGATATGTTTAAAGAATTAGAAGAAATTCTAAGAGCTGATACAGTAGATGAAGAAGCTTATGCTAAAAAAATATCTGAAATGTTTGTTTATGACTTTTTCTCATTAGAAGATAAAGCAGCTAAAACAGACGTTGGAGGAGTAGAATTTGTTCATCCTAATGCAGTAGCCAATTTCCTACTAAATGCAGAGGATACGTATTATAAATATGTAGAAAGCAATATATATGGTGAACGAAAACAAGAACTTCCAGCAGTAGATAAAGTTACAGTAGAAAGTATTGAAAAATCAGAATTTGCTTGGAACAATGCAATTCATGAAGCTTATGAAGTAAAGCTATCATGGACTTATACAAATGAAAAATTTGCAGACTACCAAAAAACAGCCTTAGTAATTCTAATTAAGAGTGATCTTAACTATTACGTAGTACAAATATAAGAAGACAATAAGTCTTCTTTTTTTTGCAAAAAAAAGATGCTTTCTAAGAAGCATCTTCATTATCATCACTTGGTGTAGTTGGAGTAGTAGGTGTTGTAGGAGTACTTGGAGTACTACTATCACCACTACCAGAATTATTATCTTTATCACCAGAATCTTCCTTATCTTCAGTAGATTCCTTATCATCTTTATCTTCATCTTTTGGTTTTTCTGTTTTAGCAGGACCAGATAATGTTAAATATAATGGTCCTCCAATTTTATCCATACGTTTATTAGCAGGATAATTTTGTTCAATAACTGTACCTTCTTCACCGGCAAATATAACAGATAAACCTAGGCTTTTAGCCTTTGCTTCAGCAGCACTAGCGCTCATACCAATAAAGCTTGGCAATAATTGATATAATCCAGAACCTGTTCTATATGGTCCTTTACCAATGACATTTTTCTCATAATTAACATTTATTGAGAAACTAAATGTTTTTATATCATTATGACCTGTTAGTTCAAGATTTTCTTTCATCGCTTGAACAATATCTGCTTTACTTGATTTATTTGGAACATAGTTATATAAAACCATTCTCATTCCTTCATCATAAATCATTTGACTATTTCCAGATAAATATAATTGTTGGATATTAATTAAATTAGACTCTTCAGCATTTGAACTCTTTTTAATAATATCCTTTCCAACGTTATAAAATTCTAATATTTGTTTAGTAGTTAAGTTAGTATCTAAACTATTTGATACTGTATCAAGTATAGTAGTAAATTGACTAACCTTTGTAATTGTTTTCATTTTATTAATTAATGCCATTATAATTTCTTGTTGGTGTTGAGCTCTACCAAAATCACCATTAGCAAGTTGTTTTCTATTTCTTGCAAATACTAATGCTTGTTCACCATTAAGAACTTGTCTTCCTGCCTCAATACAAACAGTTCCGTATCTAGAAGAATCATCTGTACATAAACGAGAAGGAACATCAACTTCAACTCCACCAACAGCATTTACTAATTTTACTAATCCTTTAAAATTAATTTTTGCATAATAATCAATTGTAATACCAAAATAATTTTGAATTGTATTAATCATACAATCGTTACCATATCCAGCTGCATGTGTTATTTTATTTTCTGCTTTATTAGCCCAACATGCAATTGGAACATAACTATCTCTTGGAATAGATAACATTGTAGCATTTAATGTTTTCGGATTAAATGTAATTAAGATTAATGTATCTCCATTCGCAACAGCATTTTTTGATAACACCTCAGCAGTAGAATCAATTCCCATCAATAATATTGTAAATGGTTCAGTAACTGATTTATTAGCAGAAGCAATCTCAATATCAGATGTTTCTGATTTCTTCATTTCTTTTTCTTTACTAATAATAACTTTAGTATCAGTAGCAATATCTTCATATCCAGTAATATCTGAATACATATCTACATAATTACTTGTAATAAATAATGCATCAAGTTCACCAGCATACATGTCAACTAACATTTCTGAATAGTTTTCATAAGACTTAATAACGTTTGTATCATGTAATGTATATTCTTTAACAATCTCTTGTGGGATTATATAACCTTCAGGAGATTTTTCATCTGTAAGTATACCAATTTCATAATCAACAATATCTTCAATCTTAGTAGCCTTATCATCACTCATAACAAGTAAGCTAGAAGAGTAAGTAACCAAATCCTTATTAATATTATCAACTTTACTATAAAGATAATTTATTACAAAACCTCCAGCAAAACAAATTGCAGCAAACAAGAACATAAATAATCCAAATAAAATATGTTTTTTTCTTTTCTTCTTACGAGTCTTTGCAATAACAAATAATCTAATTAAAAATATAAAATCAATTAAACCAAGTATCACTATAACAATATATCTAACTAGATTTTCAATACCATCTAATAGGAGTAACTGATAAGAAAGATATCCACTAAATGCAACTACCAAAATTAAAAGTATTGCTAATACTAATAAACCAAATGAAAACTTTTTAGTCTTTACTTGTTCATCAGCAGGAACATTTTCTTTAACTTTCTTTTCTTTAACATTTTTAGTTTTAATCTTCTTTTCCTTAATTTTTTCTTCTTTAACTTTTTTTTCTTTAGGTTCTTTTTTCTTTAACATAAGTAACCTCCAATCACTAAATTCTATAATAAATTATATCTAATTTCTATTAATTTATCAAGGTTCCAAGAACTGCTAATCAAATAAAATAATATCTTTGTAAAAAAATGTAAAATAATGGGAAATGCCTCAGTATTATTCAAATAGAAATAATAAATTTGTTATAATATAATTGAATTATAAGATGGAGGTCTATGCATATGAAAAAGAAATTCTTATTTTTTACACTATTCACATTATTAAGTTTCTTATGTATAACAGATACTTATGCATATGATCAAAATAATTATGCATCTCGTGCACTATGTGGGAACTTTGAGGTGGCTTTATTTAAAGCAGATGGTACCATAGAAACAAAAACATGTCATTCTAACTATGATGAAGCAAATGCTGCTATGAAAGCAGATGGAAATAAAGACTTAGCTGTTCTTGGTAAATGGGATGGCAGAACAAAAATATTTAATGCCAATGCGGCCTTAGTTGACTTAACTGGTCCTACGGATACATTTAATATTTACCCTGATTCACAAATTATCACAAAACAAGAACATACTTACATGTATGGAGGAAGTGGATATGGTGGAGTAGATGCTCCGTTATTAGCAGTAGGATATTCATCACATGCAAATACCTTTACTGCTAAAATTAAAATAAGTGGATATGCGGGATGGATTAGACTAGGTATAGTAGAAATTGTTCCTCTCGTTTGGGTTAAATCATCAAATAGTTATACAATTACAGATGAAATAATTAGACATAATTATGTATTAAAAATTCAAGAAACTTATTCTGGATCATCAGGAAGTACAATAGGACCAAAACCACCAATGTTAAATCCAGGAAATTATTATAGCTATGATGGTCACTATTTTTATACAGACAGATACCAAATGATTGAAGATTATAAAAATGAAACATATAACAATTCAGTTAATAAAGATAAACCATACTATAACTATTACCAATTCCTACCACAACATACAAAAACAACGTATTCTAGTATTAATATAGATGAATATGTTAGAAACATGGGTTACCTTCAAGATGTTTATGGTAGTAAAGCAGTAAATCACGCAGGTTATCAAACATCAAGATTATATGGAAAAGGAGCATTCTTCTATAACGCTCAAGAATTATATGGTGGAAATGCCTTGCTTGCCTTTGGTGTAAGTAGAAATGAAACTGGAAATGGAACAAGTAATTTATCAATAAATAAAAATAATGGTTTTGGACTAAATGCAGTAGATTCAAATCCTACAGAAGAATCTGACTGGTTCCCAACATTTGCTCAAAGTATTTATGATTATAATAATTCATGGGTAACTTATGGATATTCACATCCAGATGTTTGGAAATACAACGGTGCCCAAAACGGAAATAAATATGTAGGTATGAACGTTAGATATGCTTCAGATGTAAACTGGGGAGAGAAAATGGCATCTCATTATTACTTCCTAGATAAAGCTTATGGATTGCAAGACTATAACTATTATCAACTTGCAGTAACTACCAAAGCAACAGCAGCATATGCATCAACATCAACAACCGCAAGAGAACCAATATACTACTATAAATCATCTGACGTTGCTTTAGTATTATTAGGAGAAGTAGAAGGTGAAGAAGTAGACGGAAATAAATTATGGTATAAAGCAGTATCTGACATGAATATCGATAAGAATTTTAATGAGATATCATCAGGATATTACAATTGGGATTCTTATGTATATGTTCCTGCTGCTCATGTTTATAAAATAAATGAAGGAAAGAATGGTTACATCTCTCCAAATGATGTTCCAAAACATAAAGATAGCGGGTATACATATGACTTACATACTGAAGGCTCTATTTTAAAACCAAAAGTAGCAGTTTCAGTAAAAGACTCAAGTTATTATTATGATTCAGCACTAACTAGTAAAACAGGACAAATATTACTAAATAATCGTTATGTAATGGTATATGCAACTACATATGATGAAAATAAAAAAATTATTTCATATTTAATATCTTCAGATTATAAATATGAACAAAAGCACTGGATAAGTGCAGATGCAATTAAATTTGTTACATCTGCATATGGCCAAGCCAGTGTAACAGTACCAGGACAAAACCTATATACAACAATAAATCCTACAACAGTAGATGATTTAGCAACTCATATTAGTGGGCTATATCATTATGGATATACACCAATACTAGACGAAAAAATAGTAAGTGGACAACTATGGTACAAAGTACCAGTGAACTTAAGTGGATCAGTAAACATTTATGGTTGGACTTTAGCAGAAGCAGAAAATGTAAAAATAACAAAATATCAATATACTGCGACAAATCAAGCTCCAGTAATATCTGCTAATGATAAAACAATTATTCAAGGTCAAAAATTTAATGAAAAAGAAAATGTTACTGCTCAAGATGCCGAAGATGGAAATATTACAGATTCAATAATTGTAACAGCAAACAATGTAAAAATAAATGAGCCTGGAACTTATCAAGTAACATACGAAGTAACAGATAGTGGAAATTATAAAACAACTAAAACAATCACAGTAACAGTTGTTAAAGATGAAGAACCAGTTATAAATGTAACTGATAAAAAAATTAATTTAGGAGATGTCTTTGATCCTAAAAAAGACGTAACAGTTGAAGATAAAGAAGACGGTCCAATTACTGAAATTTCAGTAGATGATAGCAAAGTTAACTATCAAGAAGCAGGAACTTATCAAATAATCTACACTGTAAAAGATAGTTTTGGACACACAGTTACAAAAACTATATCTTTAACAATTGAAGATAATCAATCAAACGATGATAATGAAGAAGAGGAAGATGAAGCAGAAGAAAGAGAAGGTTCATTCTATTTTGACTACTTAGATAACAAAGATAATAAACTTATGTTAAGAGGATATTTAACAATAAGTGGAATGAATAACACTCTTGAAGAAGATATTACATATTATATAGGCTATATTAATACCAAAAATATAGAAGATGTTATTATTCAAGAAGCAACAAGAATTACAGACTTAACAGGAATAGAAAGACCAATATATTCTGCAGACGGTTACAAATATACTCATTCATGGTTTGAAGCAGAAATTGATATAGATAGTCTAAAAGTAGGAAATTATATCATGGCAATTGTTGCCTCAACAGAAGATGCAATTTCCTCAGCCTTAGTAACAAACAAGTTATATAAGACAGAAATTACAGGATTTCAAACTGATGAAAAAACTGTAAATATTAAGAATAACTACAGCGATAGAACAAGTGCTGTAACATTGTATATAAGAGATAAAGAAATACCAACTAAAAATGTCGGTAGTTATTATAATCAATATGATATCTGGAGAACGTTTGAATTTGTAGACAATAAACTTCATTTAAAAGGTGCTACATATTCTTATGGAATGAATCTTGCAGAAAATCAAACAGTTTCAAGAACATTAATTATTGAAAATAAAGAAACTTATGAATCATATAAATATGATATTGGCAGTATTGCCAATGGATTATACACAGTAGCTTTACCAGTATCAGATAATTTAGACAAAACAAGAGCATGGTATGATGCAACAATTGACATAGCAAATATTCCAAAAGGTACATATAAGTTATACATCACAACAACTTCAAATGTCACAGATTATTCAGAATTTACTGATAGTCTCGGTAGAGATTTATCGGATAAAAAGATAGTTATTAATGATAAAACATATCAATTTAGTCTAAACAGACAAGAAGGAAATACAATAGAATTAGAGGTATCATAATACCTCTTTTTTGTTGATATAATTGACAAAAAACATGATTTGTGGTATAATGTATGCACCATTGAGGGTAGGGGGGTAAAAATATGAAAGGTAAGTTAGTAATACAATATCAAGATAATTGTAAAAGAGTAGACTATCAATTTGAAGAATCATTAAGTTATGACTTATCTTCAGATTATTTAGTGTGGGTTACCTTGCCTAGAGGAAGAACAATAAACCTAAAAGAAATAAAATTAGGATTAAATAAGTACCTTCTAAGAAAATTAAATGGTAAGACATATCAAAGAGACTTCCCAGATAGAGTAGAACTATTAAAAGAGGCATACTCAAACGATATAGACATTTTAGATAATTGTGATTCAGTTGAAATAATCGACTTAGCTGATGAAAGTATTGATTCAATTATGGCTCACCCATCTAGTAAAATTATTATTAAAGATAAAGAACATCCATTAACTATTGAAGAGGTAGAACGTCTTGAAAGAAAATATGCTGGTAAAGATAATATTTATGTATACGTAGATGAAAACGAATCACCTGTATCTTTAGAAGATTATAGAACTACAGTAGAGGAGATTACAGCAATTGCCAATAGAATTAAAGCATATGGATTATCACCTTTAGAAGCAGCTATTTATGCATACGATTATGCAAGAGATAGATTATATGTTGAAGAACAAAGTAATGATTACACAGATTCAAGAGACTTAACTAAAGTACTATTAGGAGACGAAATTGTTTGTGTAGGATATTCAAGAATCTTAAATGCAATATTAAAAAAATGTGGAATAACTTCATCATTATATAGAGTAAACAGTGAGGATGGTTCTCATGCACTTACAATTGCCAGAATTACAGATGAAAAATATGATATAGATAGTGTTTATTATATTGACGCTACAAAAGGTAGAAAACACGACGATACAAATAATCATTTTTATAGTTATAAATCATTTGCTATGACAAGAGGTGAAGCTCTTGCCTTTGGATATTATGAAGATGAAACATTTGGAAAAATAGATATAGATGAATATAAAAGAGTAGCACAAGCTATTCTAAATGGAGAGCTTGTTCGTACATATCTTCCAGATGCTAGACAAAGTATTTCTAATATAATAAAATTCTTAGATGGAAAATCAGTTTATGAAATACCATTTGCAGGTAATAGTGTATCAATAAAAGAAGTGCCAGATGCAGTAGAAAAACTTGAGTTAATGTATCAATTATTAAGTACACAAATTGAACCAACTAAATTAGTTTCTGCAATCGAAAGGGTAAGACAAGTTGAATACTATGAAAATCCATATAAGTTTCCATATTCAAAAGACACAATAAGAGCAATTGGAACTATGTCAAAATCAGATTTTTCATTTTATCCATATGCAGATAAACAACTAGAAAAAATGTATCAAGAACATGAAGAAGATTATGATAAAACAAGATTAAGAATAGACTTAGTAAAAGTACTAAAAAAAGTAAAAGAACAAAAAGAAAAGTAAGCATTTAGCTTACTTTTTATTTTTATCTAACAATCTCTAATACAATAGTTGTACAATAGGAAATCCATTTAGCATCATATGTTGCACTATTACATACAGAACCAGGAGAAGTAGAACCATTAGAACATTTATCTACAAACTTAGCAGTAATATTAAATCCTGCATTTGAAATCATGTTCTTTGTAGCACTTAATACTTCATTACCATTACCACCAGGAGCTATATAAAACATAGCGCCTTTAGATGTATCACAAGTAGGTGTAACAGGAGTAGATGGTTTAGGTGCCGCAGGCTTAGGACCATTACTAATTGTAACAGTAATAGTTGTACCTTGTGCAACCTTAGAACCAGCACTGATTGATTGTCTAATAACTTTTCCTTGTGCAACACTATCACTATAACTATATACAAAACTATACCCAAATCCAGCATTTTTTAATTTAGCCGTAGCATCTGCTTTAGTAAGACCAGTAACACTTGGTACACTTGCAGATTTACCATTTGAAATAGTTACAACCACTGGATCATTATTTCTTATTGTATCACCAGTTTTATATGAATAACTAATTACTTCACCAGCTTTTATTGATTCACTAAATTCTCTTTGCTCTTCATATAAAATACCATACTTATCAGCCCATTCCTTAAATTCATAATATGAATCAAATTCAGGCATTGTAAGTTTACCACGAGAAATTACTACTTCGATAACAGTACCTTCTGCAACAATATCTCCTTCTTTATAATTAGCACTAATAACAGAATTTTCATCAATAGAATCATCATACTTATCAGTAAATTCTAATTTCAACTTATTTTTAATTACCCATTCAGTAATAGCAGTCATACTCATTCCTTTTAAATTAGGAATTTTAATTTCAGGACCTTTACTAATACTAACAGTAATCTTTGTATCCCCAGTATTAATCATTGTACCAGCTTTGATACTTTGTTTAACTACATATCCTCGTTTAACTTTACTAGAGAATACTTCCTCAAATTCATAATTAATACGATTTTGCTTTAAATAGAAAGTAGCTTCAAACTTACTCATTCCACTTAAATCGCGTAATTTAATTTCTTTTCTTTCTTCATCTTTTCCATAAGAGAATGTTAATTTTAATTCTTCATCTCTTCTCATATTACCGCTTTTATTTTGTTCAATCACAGTATTAATTTCTTTAGTTGACTCAACAAACTCAACATTAACATTTGATAAATAATTATTCTTAACAAATTCTAAAACTCTTTCACTATCCCAAGATACCATATTTGGAATAACAATTTCTTTTGATGGATTAGGACCTTCACTAACAGCAACCGTAATGCTTTCAACATCTTTAAGCTTAGTCCCAGCTTTAACATCTTGACTAATTATATGATATTCATTAATCATGTCACTAAATTCATAATCTTGAACTATATTTATTTTGTTTTTTTCACTCCATTTAATTACTTCAGTTAATTCCATATTAGTAAAATCAATAACATTTTTATTTGGAAAACTAACAATTCCAGCTGTTAACAAACAACCATATACATAATAACAAAGTAAAAATAAACTACCCAAACAAACTAATGATTTATTCTTTCTATTAGTAGTCATAGAAAAAGTTACAAACAATAAAGTAAATATAACTAATAATAATCCACTAATTAATGCATCTATTGGATTAGTTTTATCAAAAAACAATCCAAATATAAATAAAACAACACTACTTAATAAAGTTAATATAAGAATAAGATTAGTAAAAGGATGTTTATAAATCTTTCCCTTAGGGATATCAGTCTTATTAATAACTTTCTCCTCCTTAGTATTATCTTTTTTATCTACAACTTCATGAGTTTTTTCTTCTATCATTATATAATCATCTTTATTTTTCTTTTTTGCCATCTGTTACCTCCATTATCTTATATAAATCATTATATAATAAATAACTTAAAATATAAATAATTACTATAAATGACATTGTAAAAATATGTCTAAAAAAAGAAAAATAAATCTATCTAATTTTCTGGTTTATATCTAAATAATTGTACAAGTAACAATCACTTATGTTACAATAATATAAAGAAAATGCAGGTGATATAGATGAGACTAATCTTAGGAACAATAATCTTTTGGATAATGATCTTAGGAATAAAGAAATTCTTAGAAAATAAGCTAAATATAGATAAAAACTTTACACTTGTAATTACATTCTCAACTATAGGTCTATTAATATTTATAGCTGGTATTTTAAATATAATGAAAATTGTCTCATTATTACTTATAATATCTTCAATATTATATTTCTTTTATTCAATTTACAAAGAAAAACCAAATATAAAAAAAATAAAAGATAATATTTTAAAACCAAGTAATATAATTCCAATAATTATTTTTACATATATAACTATAATTGGTATGAATATGCATCTAACTCATTATGATAACTTTTCTCACTGGGGATTAATTATAAAGAATATGTTATTAGATAATGCCTTACCAAACTTTGAAGATACAATGATAATGTTTAAAGGTTATCAACCGGGTAGTGCTTGTTTTATTTATATTTATGGTCTACTAGCAGGAAAAACAGAATCAGCTATGATAGTAGGACATAACTACCTAACATTTGCCTTTCTAACACCATTATTTGCCTTTATCAAAGGAAAAAATAAAGTATTAAAAAATTTAATTATTACAATGTTTTATATCTTTATAATGACTATATCTATTAAATTTAATGATTTATTAGTAGATAGTATGATAGCCTGTATGGCAATATCATCACTTGGAATAATTCACTATTACAAAAACGATTTAAAAAAAGCCTTTTTATATGCATTACCAATTACAATATTTACATTTTTAGTAAAAAATACAGGCTTTCTAATTGGAATTATAAATTGTATTTATATATTATATCTTTCATATAAATCAAAAAATATAAAAGAAGGCTGGAAGTACACACTTATTACTATCTTAACATTAGTAGTAACACTTCTAATATGGCAAGGCCATGTTAAACTAGTATTCGGAGAAATGTCTTTGTATTCAAAACACTCTTTAAGTTCTGATAATATAATTTTATCTTTAAGAACAAAGGGTTGGGATAAAATATTCTTACTTATTAAAGAATACGCTCTACACTTATTTACTTTTAAAAATAATATTACGAATATTTATATATTAATTATTAATGCTCTTTTACTATTATTTGCCTTTACAAATAAAAATAAAACAGAAAGAAAAGAAATACTTTTTCTAGCAGGAATAGTAGACATATTGTATTTATTCTATTATTTAATTATTGGAGGAATGTATTTATTTTCAATGCCCTGGGAAGAAGCAATTGTTTTCGCTGGTTATGAAAGATATATGACTACAATTATAATTGTTATAGTTGGTATTGTTTTAATGTATTTACTTTCATATGATAAAAAGAAATATAATTTAAAACTTATTTTAGTACCAACACTATTATTAATGATTTTATCTATGAATATATTCCCAGGTAATGTAACTGCATTATTAGGACAAGATGGTTATCAAGGAACCTTAGCAAACAAGTACGACATAATATAAAAAAACTACAAACCATCAAAAGAAGAAATATATTATATATACTCACCATCTTCTAAAAATGATTATTCTTATTTAGAATTTATGTCAAAATATAAACTAAATACAGGAAATATTAAAATGATTTATAGTAAAGAAGAACTTAATCTAAAAACAACAGGAACAATTATTTTTATTGATGAAGATAAATATTTAATAGAGGAAGCCATTAAATCAGGATGGAAAAGTAAAACACAATTAATTTTAGAAAAAAAGGTGATAACGTGCATAAATTTATTAAACAAAACTTTAATATAATTTTAGTATTATTTATATTACTCCAACCAGTACTAGATTTAATTACTGGAATATGTGTTAATTTATTAAATCTAAATATCACTTTAGGTATAATTATAAGAATAATATTTTTAATATTCCTTATGTATACAACAGTATTTATTTATAAAAAGAAATTATCTTTTTATTCATATTTAGTATTAGGAATATATTCAATATTCTATTTAATAGGTATAATTATATATAAAGATGGAGTAGTCTTTTATGAGTTACAAGGTTTATTAAAAGCCTTATACTTTCCACTAATACTAGTATCACTATATGATTTAAAAGAAGAAATATTAATTACTAACAAAGTCTTATTTATAACACTATTTACATACATAATATTGATAATTATCCCAAATACCTTCGGATTGGGCTTCGAAACGTATAAGATTACCAAGTCGGGCAATTTAGGTTTCTTCGGAGCAGCTAATGAAATTAGTGGTATAATTTCATTACTAACTCCATTAATGTTTATTATCTTAAAAAATCTAAAAAATAATATTTTAAAAATAATATATGTTATTCTTTATTTGGTTGTAATTTTAACAATTGGAACAAAAACACCGTTATTAACACTTTTAATAACAATAGGTTTTTCATATTTATATTACATGTTTTATTGTATAAAGAAAAAAACATATAAGCCATTAATTATAACTGGCAGTATTATTGTAGTAGCATTTGCAAGTTTATTATTAATACTTCCTAAAACAAACTTTTACAAAAACATTAAAGTTCATTTAGAATATTTAGAAGTAGATAACATAGTAGATATTTTTAAAGAAGAAGCATTAATAGATCATTTTATTTTTAGTCAAAGACTTACATTCTTAGAAGCAAAATCTAAAGACTATAACAAAGCATCAACATATGAAAAAATATTTGGAATTGGATATACAGAAGATAAAGAACAAACCAAACTAATTGAAATGGACTACTTTGATATTTTTTATAGTCATGGACTTGTAGGTTTTTTAACTATAATTGGAATATATTTTTACATACTATATAGAGTTTTAATAAATAGTAAGAAAAGTTTCTTTGATTCATATATGAAAAAACTAAGTTTATTCTTAATACTATTATTATCATTATTGACTGGTCATATTATTACTGCGCCAGCTGTTTCAATAATTGCTATTATTTTAATAATAGATATTGAAGATTATAAAAAGAAAAAAATAAAGATAAATAAATATCCTAAACTAATAAAAGAAATGTTTAATGAGGTGATATAATGCCAAAATTTAGTGTAATTATTCCAGTACACAATGTGGAGAAATATTTAAAAAAATGTCTTGATAGTGTAATGAATCAAACATATAAAAACTATGAAGTAATAGTTATTGATGATGGTTCAACAGATGGTAGTAAAAAAATAGCAAAAAAATACAAAGTAAACTTAATTGAAACAGAATTTGTTGGTGTAAGCGAAGCTAGAAATATGGCTATTAAAAAAGCAACAGGAGACTATTTGGTATTTTTAGATAGTGATGATTGGTGGGATGAAGAACTATTAGAAAAGTTAAATGAAAATAGTGAAAACAATCCGGATTTAATTCGTTATCAAATGCGTACAGTAACAGATGGTGGAGAAATAACAGATTATGTTGAAGAACCATTTGAATCGAAAAAAGGTGAAGAAGCATTTGAACTAGTAACTAAATTTCACTTTGTTGATGCAGCTTGTTGTTATTCTATAAAGCGTTCATATTTTGAAAAAGAAAAATTTAAATTTGCTAAAGGAAGAATCCATGAAGACTATGGATTAATGCCACTTTTAATAATTAAAGCCAAAAAAGTTAATTGTATTTCTTATGTAGGTTACAACTATTATAGAAGAAGTGGAAGTATCATGACTAATGAAAATTATGACTGGACTAAAAAGAAAGTAGAAGACTTTTTCTATCACTACAAATTTTTAATAAGTGAAATTGATAAAACAAAAATAAACAGTAAATGTTTTAAAAGTTTTTTAGCTAATAGTATGATTTTAAAAATATGTTCTTTAAAAGGAAAAGAATATAAAGAATACAAAAAAATGTTAAAGAAAGAAAAAGTGTTTAATAATATTTTAACCGATACATTACCAAGAAAAGTAAAAAATATATTACTTAGAATATCTCCAAAATTATATTATAAAACGCTAGGGAAGTAGGTGAAAATATGGCAGATATAAGTATAATTGTTCCAATATATAATGCAGAAAAATATTTAAAAAAATGTATTGACTCTTTACTAAATCAAACAAAAAAAGAATTAGAATTTATCTTAATAAACGATGGTTCTACTGATTCAACCCATGACATCATAAAAAAGTATAAAGATAAAAGAATAAAATACTTTAAAAATAAAAATCAAGGTATTGGAAAGACAAGAAACTTTGGTATTGAAAAAGCAACAGGCAAATATATAATGTTTGTCGATAGTGATGACTATTTAACTGAAACAGCATGTGAAGAATTATATGATAAAGTAATAGAAACAAAAGCTGATTTAGTTATATGTGATTTTTATAAAGTATACGATGATGGTAGTAAAGAAAAAATAAAACTTCCATCATTCAAACCAACAAAATTAAAAGACATGCCTAACATGTTACTAGATGTAAACCTAGCACCATGGAATAAGATATATAAAACTAAGTTAATAAAAGATAATAATATTAAGTTTGTAGAAGGTATAAAATATGAAGATGTTCCGTTTGTTGCAGAGGCAATAGATAGGGCAACTAAAATAGCAAAACTTGATAGTTACATAAATTATTATGTAATTCATGGAAATAGCGAAACAACAGTTAGAGATAAAAGAATATTTGATATCTTAAAAATTGTTGATAAAGTAAGAACTTATTTCAAAAGCAAAAAATATATGAATGATGTAGTAGATAGATTAACTGTAAGAATTTTAACAAATTACAATATTCAACAACGCAATCAAAAAGATAAAAAAGTTGGAATGGAATTTTTAGATACATCATTTGCTTACTTAAAAAAAGAAGTACCTGATTATAAAAATAATAAATATTATGAAAATAGAAGTTTCTTAAAACGTACGATTGAAAAGAGTAAATTATTATCTAAAATATATTGTAAATTATATAAGAATAAATAAAAGACTATAAATTTAAATTTATAGTCTTTTTTTGTTGAAAAATAAGTCAAAAGTTTTACATTCGTTTTTATATGTGCTAAAATTAAAGTGTCTATTATCAATAATGAACACAAGAAAACTAAGATAATAGTTTTTATAGGGAAAGAGGTAGAAAAATGAAAAAGGATATATTTAAAGACAAAGTATTATTAATTACAGGAGGAACAGGTTCTTTTGGTAATGCTGTTTTAAAAAGATTTTTAGATAGTAGTTTAAAAGAAATTAGAATTTTCTCAAGAGATGAAAAGAAACAAGAAGATATGAGAATTCAATATAATAATGAAAAATTAAAATTCTATATCGGTGATGTTAGAAACTATAGAAGTATTGAAGATGCTATGGATGGAGTAGATTACGTATTCCATGCAGCAGCATTAAAACAAGTTCCATCATGTGAATTTTTCCCAATTCAAGCAGTTGAAACTAATGTACTAGGAACAAACAATGTATTAGAAGCAGCAGTAAATCATAATGTAAAAAAAGTAATCGTATTAAGTACAGATAAAGCAGCATACCCAATTAATGCTATGGGAATGAGTAAAGCTTTAATGGAAAAAGTGGCAGTTGCTAAAGGAAGAAACTTAAGAGATGACCAAACTATAATTTGTAGAACAAGATATGGAAATGTTATGGCATCACGTGGTTCTGTAATTCCATTATTCTGTGACCAAATTGCTCAAGGAAAACCACTAACAATTACAAATCCAGAAATGACAAGATTTATGATGACTTTAGAAGATGCTGTAGACTTAGTAATTTATGCATTTGAAAATGGTAACCAAGGAGACTTATTTGTACAAAAAGCTCCAGCAGCAACAATTGATGTATTAGCTCAAGCTGTTAAAGAATTAAAAAATTCAGATGCTCCAATCCAACACATTGGTTCAAGACATGGAGAAAAACTATATGAAGTTTTAGTAACAAAAGAAGAAATGATTGGTGCAGAAGATTTAGGAGATTATTTCAGAGTTCCAGCAGATAACAGAAACTTAAATTATGCTAAATATGAAAATGATGGAGATAAAAAACTAGATACAGTTGAAGAATATAATTCACATAATACAAAAAGACTTGATGTTGAAGGTATGAAAAAACTATTATTAAAATTAGATTTATTTAAGTAGGTGAAACATGAAAGTATTAATTACTGGATCAAATGGGTTTATAGGAAAAAATTTAAAAACTCATTTACAAGAAAAAGATAATATTGAAATTATTGATTATGATAAAGAAGATACTTTTGATAAAATTGAAAATGCTATAGATGAAATCGACTTTATATTTCATTTAGCAGGAGTAAATCGTCCTCAAACTCCAGAAGAGTTTTATGAAGGTAATTCAGATTTAACAAAAAAAATTGTTGATTTAATTAAAGACAAAAATATTCCATTAGTAGTAACATCTACAATTCATGCCGATAAAGATACAGACTATGGAAAAAGTAAAAAGATAGCAGAAGAATATATTAAAGATAATTTAAAAAATTATTATATTTATAGGCTTCATAATGTCTTTGGAAAATGGTGTCGTCCAAACTACAACTCTGTAGTTGCAACATTCTGTCATAATATAGCAAATGATTTAGAAATTACTATTAATGATGAATCAACTGCCTTGGATTTAATTTATATTGACGATATTTGTTATGAATTTGAAAATATTTTAGCAGGGCAAAAGCCAGGAGAAAAAGCAAAAGGAATTTGCTATATTAATCCACGTTACAATGTAACACTTGGATATATTGCTAAAAGATTATATGAATTTAAAGATAGTATGAATTCAATTTATGTTCCAAACACAGGTGATGACTTTACTAAAAAGTTATACTCAACATATATAAGTTATTTGCCAATGGAAAAAACATATTGTTCAGCAACAAAGAATGTTGATGAAAGAGGTAGTTTTACCGAACTAGTTAGAACAAATGAATGTGGACAATTTTCAGTTTCATTTAGTAAACCAGGAATAGTAAGAGGTAATCACTACCATCATACAAAACTAGAAAGATTTATTGTTATTAAAGGGAAAGCAAAAATCGGTTTTAAGAGTGTAGTTGATGGTTCATATTACGAATTTATAGTTGATGACTCAGATATTAAAGTTGTTACTATTCCAGTTGGTTATACACACAATATTGAAAATATTGGTGATGACGAAATGATTTTAGCAATCTGGTGTAATGAATTATTTGATAAAGAAAAACCAGATACATATTTCAAACCAGTAAGTGAATAAAACTCCACTAGAGAAGGAGAAAAAAATGATTAATTTAATACTAGTATATTTAATTATACAAATCTACAGTATATTCTTCTCAATTAAATTTAAGAAGAATATAGGAAATACATTTGTCATTTCAATACTATCAATAATAGCAATCATTTACTTATTTGGACTACTTAATATACTTCCATTCGGAGTATATTTTGTCGAATTAGCATCATTAGGATTATTGATATATGAAATAAAGTATTTTATTAAAAATAAAGATAAATTAAAAACTACAATTATAAATAAAGAAAACGTAATTTTTACAACATTATTTATTGGATTGTCATTAATACATCAAGGAAGAATGTTATCAGAATGGGATGAATTTTCTCATTGGGGAGATGTAGTTAAAGCTATGTTTACCATAAATGACTTTTCAACAGATGCCCAGTCAATGAGTGCTTTCCAATCATATCCACCAGCAATGAGTATATTTCAATACTTCTTTGTAAAGGTAGGAAATACATATAATGAAAGTAATCTTTATATTGCATATCAAGTAATGTTTTTAAGTTTGATAATGCCATTTATCAGTAAAAACAAGAAAGTATTTGATTCAATAATAATGTCCATAATTTTTATGTTAGTACCAATAATTATTACAAATAAATTCTATACATCTATCTATATAGATACAATTCTTGGTTTACTATTTGGTTATATTTTATCAACTATCATGGTTAATGAATATGACAAGTATCAATATATTAACTTATGTTTATCATTATTTACATTAATATTATTAAAAGATGTAGGAATGTTCTTAGCATTGATTGCCATTGCTATGATTGCAACTGACTTAATATTTGTAAAAAAGAAAGTAGTTTTTTGTAAAGATTTCTATAAGAAAAATAAAAAATATATTTGGATTATCCTTGCAAGTATTATTGCAGTATTAGTTGCAAAATTTACATGGAATTTAGATATAAAAATTAATGATGCAGAAGTTGCATTTTCAAATAAAATAACATTTAAAGAAATAATTAACCTAATTACATTTAGAAATCTAGGTTATAGAGCAACTGTAATTTCAAACTTTGCTAAAAACTTATATAATGAAAACATTATCAATTCAATTGTTAACTTCAATACAATAACTCTTAGTATAGTTTTTATGATTTTATTACTACTAGGATTAAATAAACAAAAAAAGTCTAAATATTATATTGGATGTATAATGGGAGGATTAGCAATTTATGTTGCCGGTCTAGCATTTATATATTGTTTCAAATTTACTGAATATGAAGCTGTGAGATTAGCGTCATATTCAAGATATATATCTATATATATGATAGCAGTACTATTTGTAATAGCGGCGGTAATTATTAATCAAAAAGAAAAAACAATACCACTATTATTAATATTATTATTTGTTCCATATAATTCTTTATTAGGAATTAGATATACAGTAGGAGAATCAGTTGCTTTTCGTGAACCATATGAAAGTGCAATTGATGCGATAGACGAAAAAATAGATGACGATGATAAAGTATATATAATTTCTCAAAATACAAGTGGTTATGATTATTGGGTTTTAAGATATACATTAAGACCAAATATGATTAACGAAGCATCAACATGGAGTATTGGGACAAAATACGGAGAAGAAGATATTTGGACAAAAGAATTTACTCAAGAAGAGTGGATGGATAAATTAGTAGAAGATGATTATGATTTTGTTTATTTATACAAATGTGATAATCAATTTAAAGATGAATTCCAAAGTTTATTTGTTGATGCAAGTGATATTGAGGAAAGATCATTATTTAAAGTAGAAACTGAAACAAGAAAACTAGAATTAGTTGAATAGAAAGAAGGTAATAAAATGGAAAAATTAAAAGTAATGGTTGTAGTAGGAACAAGACCAGAAATTATCAGATTATCAGAAGTTATTAAAGCAATAGATAAATACTTCAATCTAGTATTAGTTCATACAGGACAAAATTATGATTACACACTTAATGAAATATTCTTTAAAGAATTTGGTTTAAGAAAACCAGATTATTATTTAGATGCTCCTGGAAAACATTTAGGTGAAACAGTAGGAAACATTATTTCAAAAACATATGAAGTAATTTCAGAAGAAAAACCAGATGCATTATTAGTATTAGGAGATACAAATAGTTGCTTAGCAGCATACTCTGCAAAAAGATTAAAAGTGCCTATATTCCATATGGAAGCAGGTAATAGATGCTTCGACTTTAATGTTCCAGAAGAAATCAATAGAAGAGTAGTAGACCACGTAAGTGATGTTAACTTAGCATACACAGAAAATGCCAGACGTTATTTAATTAATGAAGGAATTAAAAATGACTTCTTATACGTAACTGGTTCACCAATGAAAGAAGTATTATTTAAAAATATGGATGGAATTAAAGCATCAACTGCTCTAAAAGATTTAGAAATCGAAAAAGGCAAATACTTTGTAGTAAGCGCTCACAGAGAAGAAAATGTAGATATTCCTAAAAACTTTGAAAGTTTAATGAATAGTTTAAATAAAGTAGCAGAAACATATAATATGCCAATTATTTTCTCAACACATCCAAGAACTGCAAAAAGAATTAAAGAAAGTAATATTAAACTAAATCCACTAATTAGAAATTTAGAACCACTTGGATTCTTTGACTATGTAAACTTACAAATGAATGCATACTGTGTTTTATCAGATAGTGGAACAATTCCAGAAGAGAGTGATATCTTAAACTTCCCAGGAATTTCCATGAGAACAAGTACAGAAAGACCAGAAGCATTAGATGCTGGAAGTATTGTACTAGGTGGAATTAATGAAAGAGATATTTTAAATGCAATTGAATTAGCAGTAAATGCTAAAGAAGAAAGATCTGAAAATTTAGTAAGAGATTATAAAGATACAAACGTATCACTTAAAGTAGTTAAGATAATCCAAAGCTACTATAATATCGTAAATATGAGAACTTGGAAAAAGTAAAATATAAAAAAAGGCAATAATAATTAATAAGACATGAAAGGAAGTAAGAACATGAAAAAACCAAAAGTAACCATTGTAATACCTGTCTATAAAGGTAAAAAATATATGAGAAAAGCAATTGATAGTGCAATTGCACAAACATATGAAAACTTAGAAATATTAGTAATTAATGATGGAAGTCCAGATGATGGAGCAACAGATACAATTGCAAAATCATATGGAGATAAAATTCGTTACATATATAAAGAAAATGGTGGAGTTTCTACAGTTTTAAATTTAGCTTTAAAAGAAATGAAGGGTGAATATTTTTCATGGCTAAGTCATGATGATGTTTATTATCCAGAAAAAGTAGAAGAAGAAGTAAATTACCTAATAGAAAATGATTTAGTAGGTAAAAAAGTAATACTATATTCAGACTATGATTTAATAGACAAACATGGTTCTTTAATTGCTAGATCAAAGAAACCTCATCAAGAAACAGTAGACAAACCAGAGTATGCAATGTTAAGAGGACATGTAAACGGAATCACATTATTAATTCCAAAAATTGCCTTTGATGAATGTGGTAATTTTGATGAAAAATTAATTTGTGCTCAAGATTATGAATTATGGTATAGAATGATGAAAAAAGGATACAAGTTCATTCACATTCCAAAAATTCTAGCAAAATCAAGAGTACATAATAAACAAGTAACAAATACTAATCCAAGAGTTGAAACAGAAGGAAATAAATTCTGGATTGACATGATTGATGATATTCCACAAAAAACAAAAATAAAATTAGAAGGTAGTGAATATAACTATTACAAAGAAATGGAAATATTCTTAAAAACTACCCCATATAAAATAGCTGAAAAACATTGCTTAGATAAAACTAAAGCAATGGAAGAAAAAGCAGAAAAAGATTTACCAAATACAAAAGTATCAGTAATTATCCCATTTTATAATAGAGTTGATTTAGTTTTAAGAGCAATTAATTCAGTATTAGCTCAAACTCATAAAAACTATGAATTAATATTAGTAAATGATGGTTCAAAAGATGATATTAGTAAAATAGAAAATATGGTAAAGAAACATGAACAAATGAAACTAATTCATGTAAAACCAAATAAAGGAGCATCTAATGCCAGAAACGTTGGTATTGATAATGCAACAGGTGACTATATTGCCTTCTTAGATTCAGATGATGCCTTTCTACCAAATAAACTTGAAGTTCAATTAAAACAAATGCTTGCAACAGGTGACAAGGTTAGTCATACATCATACTATAGAGAAGGATTTGACAAAAAAGTTTTATTTGATAGTGGAAAACAAAATGGAGATGTGTTATCAACACTTATTTGGTCATGTCGTGTAGCAACACCTACAGTAATGATAGAAAGAAAATATCTAAATGATAATAATTATAGATTTGATACAGATTTAGTTATTGGAGAAGATACTTGTTTCTGGTTAACAATTTTAATGAATCAAAAACTACTAGGTATTGATATCCCACTAACAACAGTATATTCTAATGATGACAGTGCTGCTTATAACATTGAAAAACAAATTATCGGTGTAAAAACAATTTTAAGATTTGTAATTAATCATCCAGAACTACAAAAATATGATTACGAAATCGCCAAATTAGTTAACTATTATCAAATAGTAGTTAATGACTTAGCCATGGAAAGAGGCGATGATTTAATTGATATTTTCTGTATGTATGGTAATCAAAAAGAAGGATTAATAAGAAAAATCAAAAGATTAACAAAGAAAACACTTAAATCAATTAAGGAAGATGGAATCATGTGTACTACTAAAAAAGTAGTAAGAAAAGTTATTAGTAAACTAAAAAAACAATAGAAATCAAATAAAAAGTACTATAAAAGTACTTTTTATTGACTTATAGAAGTAGACAAACAATTAGTCAAATTGACTATCATAAAGACAATATGATATAATCAACGAGAGAGAAATAATAAAGCGAGGTAAAAAAATGACAGCGATTAAAAATATAATGGCTAATTTTAAAAAATATAAATTCTTAATGAGTCAATTAATATTGAGAGACTTCAAAATTAAATATAAAAGATCTGTATTAGGAGTTGTTTGGAGTTTACTATATCCAATCTTAATGATGGCAGTAATGGCTTTAGTATTCTCAAATATGTTCCGATTCCAAGTTGAAGGAGTAAGTTACTTAGTATACTTATTAACAGGAATTATTACATTTCAATATTTTAGTGAAGCATCTAACCTAGCAATGACATCAGTAGTTAATAACTTTACTTTAATAAATAAAGTATATATACCAAAATACATTTTCCCATTAGCTAAATGTTTATTTGTAGGTATTAACTTCTTATTATCATTAATACCGTGGTTCTTAATAATTGTATTAACACAATTTGGATTAGGAAATTATCCTGCCTCAATTAATATATATTATTTAATATTACCATTTATATTCGTATGTTTATTATTATTCACAGTAGGAATGGGATTCTTCTTATCATGTGTATCAGTATTCTTAAGAGATGTATTTTACATTTATGGAATCGTTCTAACTATTTGGCAATATTTCACACCAATCTTTTATAGTATAGAAATTATTCCAGCAAAATTACAATTTTTCTTCCAATTCAATCCAATATATCAATTCTTAGAAGCTTCAAGAACAATTGTCCTATACGGACAATGTCCAACAGCCCTAAACTTAATTTTATGTGCAGTATATGCAATTATAGCAATGGCTGTAGGTTGTATTGTATTTAAGAAAAATCAAGATAAATTTATTTATTATATTTAGAAAGAGGGAAGACAATGATAAAATTAGAAAATGTTTCAATGAGATTTAATCTTGGAATTGAAAGAAACTATTCCATAAAAGAAGCCTTCATCTCTATATTTGATAAAAAAAGAAGACTAAAGAAAACAGACTTTTGGGCATTAAGTGATGTTTCATTTGAAGTAAAAAAAGGTGAAGTTATTGGTTTGATAGGAAGTAATGGTGCTGGTAAAAGTACATTACTAAAAGTTGTAAGTGGAGTTATGAAACCAACAAAAGGTAAAGTAACAGTAAATGGCCAAATATCTCCAATGATTGAATTAGGAGCAGGATTTGACATTGAGCTTACAGCAAGAGAAAATATATATTTAAATGGCGCAATTTTAGGATATTCAAAAGAATTTATTGATGAAAAATTCGAAGATATCGTTGAATTTTCAGAATTAAGAGATTTCTTAGATGCACCAGTAAAAAACTTTTCATCAGGTATGATTGCAAAACTAGCATTCTCAATCGCAACAGTTGTAGACCCAGAAATACTAATTGTTGATGAAATACTTTCAGTAGGAGACATAAAGTTCCAAGAAAAAAGTAAAAACAAAATGATGGAAATGATTAAAGGTGGAACAACTGTACTTTATGTATCACATTCACTAGAATCAATAGAAGAATTGTGTGATAGAGTAGTATGGTTAGAACATGGAAAAGTAGTAAAAGCAGGTAATACAAAAGAAATCTGCAAAGAATATTATAAGAAACAATTGAATAAATAATAAAGAGAACTAAATAGTTCTCTTTTTCAATTATGTGAAAATATGGTACATCTAGTAATTTATATAAAAATATGATATGATAAGCGTATATCGAGGAGATGATGTATCTTGAGAAAGTGCGTTATTATCATAAATCCCGAAAGCGGAAAAAAGAAAAAACTAAAAAACTATAATATATTTTATGATACATTAAGAAAACACGGTTATGATACAGAAATAATATTTACAAAAAGAAAAGGTCATGCAACAGAAATTATGCAAGAATTAGATAATAGAATTGATCTTGTAATTAGTGCTGGAGGAGACGGAACATTAAATGAAGTAGTAACTGGAAATATGTTAAGAAAACACAAACTACTTGTAGCAAATCTTCCTCTAGGAACAACAAATGATGTAGGAAACATGTATGGTTATACAAAAGATATAAACACAAATCTTGAAATACTATTAAATGGTAAGCCTAAAAAAATAGATGTTTGTTATATTGATGATACAGCATTTGTATATGTAGCCTGTTTAGGTGATTACATAGACATGGCGTATAATACTCCAAGAGAATTAAAGAAAAAATATGGTAAGTTAGCATATATATTATATGGTTTAAAACAATTAAGACCCAAAATAAGATCATATAATGTAAGATATAAAATTAATGGTAAACAACATGAGGGGGAATATTCATTCTTCTTTATAACAAACTCTTCAAGAATTGCTGGAGTATCTGATGTTTACTATGATGTAAAACTTGATGACAATAAATTTGAAGTTGCATTTGCCAATGTAAAAAACTACCGAGATATTGTTAAAATGTTTATTTTAATGAATCTTGTAGATATTAAAGATATACCAGGAATAACTTACTATAAGACAAATAACTTAGAATTAGAATTCCTTGATCCACCAAAAACATCATGGTGTATAGATGGTGAAGAATTCACAAGTCCTGTACACAAATATAAGTTTCGTGTAGAAAAAGACATGAAAATGCTAATGCCAAAAAAGAATCTACAAGACTTATTTGAAGAAGAAAAGGCAGAGTAATATGAAAAAAGAAAAGAAACCAAGTTTTACAAAAAAACTTCTAGCTGGAAAAGAAAAATCTACTATTACAGTGTATTTGATATTAAGACTTTTAGTAATCATCTGTATGGTTGCTCAAGCAATGCATAAAAACTGGGAAAATGTTTTTCTATGTGTACTAACACTAGTAATGTTCACAGTTCCAACCCTAATAGAAAATAAATTAAAAATAGATTTCCCATCTACATTAGAAATAATAGTATACTTATTTATTTTCTCCGCAGAAATATTAGGAGAAATTCAAAACTTCTATGGTATATTCAAAACATGGGATACGATGCTACACACATTAAACGGTTTTTTATGTGCTGCAGTAGGATTTTCACTGATTGATATTATTAATAGAGAGGAAAGATTTAAAATCAAATTATCTCCATTATTCTTATCTTTAGTCGCTTTTTGCTTTTCAATGACAGTTGGTGTAATGTGGGAATTCTTTGAATTTTCAGCAGATAGATATTTATCACTTGATATGCAAAAAGATAGAGTAGTAGAAAAAATATCTTCAACAAAATTAAATGATGAAAACAAAAATGAAGTAGTAACTATCAATGATATAGAAAAAACAATTATTTATACTAAAGATAATAAACAAATAGTAATTGAAAATGGTTATTTAGAATTAGGCATTATTGATACTATGAAAGATTTATTTGTAAACTTCATAGGAGCAGTAGTATTTTCAATATTTGGATATTTATATGTAATAAATAGAGAAAAATACAAAGGATTAGAAAAAATAATTCCACAAGTAAAAAGAGATTAATTAAAATTTCTTTTTTTTATCAAATGTGATATCATATTAGATAGAATAAGAGGTAGTTGTAAATGAAAAAAGTAAATAAAGAAAAAACAGAAAAACAATTAACTATAAAACTATGTTTATGTATTGTTTACTTAATTGTAATAACAATACTATTTGTCTGTTCTTATAAACTATTCCAAGCCAAGTATTATGCAAGACCATGGGGAGAAGTTGAAAGTGTAGATGAATATTCATATATAAAAGTATCAAGAATGTCAGAAAAATTTGCTTATTATGAAAAAGAAAACATTGGAATACATTTTGTTATTGAAAAGGAAGAAACTGGTGTTTGGCATACTTATCTAATTGCTATAGACGAAAATGATTATCATAAATATAAAGAAATAATAGACTATACATACGAACGTACAAAAGAAGAACCAAAACCATTAAAAGTATATGGTTATCCAGAAATCATTAAAACAGATTTAAAAAATCTTGCTATTAAAAACATTGTTAATTTTGTTCCATCAGAAAATGAAATTACAATTACTGAAGATAATTTTGAAACATATATTACAAATAGTTATTTAGATACAACAAAAGAAAAAAAAGATTACTTTAGTATTATTTTATTTATAACACTAATACTATTATTTGTAATGATTGCACTATTTATTTTTACAATATTTGATAAAGATAAATTACTAAAAAAAAGAAAAAGAAAAACAAAAAAACAAGATAATAAAGACTAATAAATTCCATATATCCTCATATACTACTAAAAGGAGGCATATATGGAATTTTTTGAATTAACAGAACAGGAATACCAAGAATATTGGGATAATCATCCCTTAAAAACATTTTTATCTTCTGTAGAAATTGCTAAATTAAGACAAAAAAGAAATTGGAATGTTAACTATGTAGGACTAAAGGAAAATAATATTATTTATGGCGCAGCCATGCTTCTAAGTAAAAAGAAAAAACTAAATAGCTATGAATTCTATAGTCCAAGAGGTTTCCTAATAGACTACAATAATCAAGAACTATTAAATTTCTTTGCTAAAGAAATAATAAAATATATAAAAAATAAAAAAGGGTATATTCTAAGAATAGACCCTTATATTATTAATAAAGAAAGAGATATAAATGGAAATATCGTTTTAAATGGAATCGATAACAATAAAATAAAAAATGCATTAGAAGATATTGGCTTTAGAAAAAATATATCGTCAAAGCCAGAACAAGTAACATGGATGTTTTCCTTGGATTTATCAAATAAAACAGAAGAAGAAATATTAAAAAATATGAAACCAAATACAAGAAATATTATAAAAAAAACATTAAAGTCTGGAATAACAATAAAAGAATTATCTTATGATGAATTAAATAAATTTCATAATATCTTAAAAGAAACTGGTGAAAGAAAGAAGTTTAATGTAAGAGATATATCATATTATCAAGATATGTATAATCTATTTTCACCCAAAAATGAAGTTAAGTATCTAATTACTGAACTTGATTTAAATCATTATGTCGAAAATCTTGAAAAAGAAAAGAAAGAAAAAAATGATAAGTTATCTTCAAATATAAAACCAACAAGAAGACAAGAATTAGAAAAAGAAATAACAAATATTGAAAACAAAATAAAAGAAGCAAAAGATATCAAAGAAAAAACAAATAGTGATATAATAACATTATCAGGTTCAATGTTTATATTAACAAAACCAGAAATAGTTTACTTATCTAGTGGAAATTATGAAGAATATTTAAAATTTAATTCACAATATTTACTTCAATGGGAATTAATTAAATATGGATTAAAAAATGGTTATAAAAAACATAATTTTTACGGAATACCAGAAAATATAAATGAACGTCCTGACAATTATGGAATATATGAGTTTAAGAAGGGTTTTAATGGATATGTTGAAGAATTAATAGGAGAGTATGAAATACCAATTTGTACTAAATATTATTTGTTCAAAATAATAAAAAAACTCAAGGAGGTAAAATATGCATTACACTTATAAGACAAAAGGAACTTGTTCTACGCAAATAGACTTTGATGTTAAAGATAATAAAATTTATAATGTAGAATATACAAGAGGATGTAATGGTAACCTAAAAGCCATAGCATCGCTTGTAGAAGGACAAGAAGTAGATGAAGTAATAAAAAAACTAAGTGGTATTACTTGCGGATTTAAAAACACTTCATGTGGAGATCAATTAGCTAAAGCATTAGAAGAAATAAAAGTAAAATAGACTTTACAATGAATAAGTCTATGTTATAATGAATTCATCAACTGACTTACCGTG
>JAGARQ010000010.1 GCA_017622175.1 Bacilli bacterium
ATTAGATTATAAGATTGTTACTGCTAGTTGTGGTGTAATGGGTGGAACTTTATCTGAGGAATTCCAAGCTGTATGTGACATTGGAGAAGATGTGCTTGTTCTATGTGATAATTGTGGTCTTGCTACTAACATAGAAGTATGCGAATGTGTTGATAATATGGAAAAATCTACTGAGGAATATAAAGAAAAGGAACTTCTTTATACACCAAGTGTTGGAACAATTAAAGATTTAGAAGATAATTTTAATATAAAAGCAACGGATACAGTTAAAACTTTAATATATAAGGCTGATGGTAGATTTGTTGCACTAATGATTAGAGGGGATCATGAGGTTAATGAGGAAAAGGTTCAAAAACTTCTTGGTGCTAAAGAATTTGAAATGGCTTCAATTGAAGAAGATGAAGAAATAACAGGGGCTAGAGTAGGGTTTGCTGGACCAATTGGACTTAATATAGAAATTATTGTTGATAATGTGGTTAGCAAGATGAGAAATTTCCTTGTTGGTGCTAATAAAACGGATTATCACTACATAAATGTTAACTTAAAGGACTTTAAAATTGATAAAATTGCTGATATTAGAAATGTTACTGAAGATGATGTTTGTCCAAAGTGTGGTGAAAAACTTTCATTTAAAAAAGGAATTGAAGTAGGTAATACATTTAAGTTAGGTACTAAATATTCTGAAGCAATGGATTTATATTTTGCTGATGAGGATAATAAACTTAAACCAGTTGTTATGGGATGCTATGGAATTGGTATTGCGAGAATACTTGCTGCTGTAGTCGAACAAAATCATGATGAAAACGGAATGATTTTACCAAAAGAAATTGCCCCATACGAAGTGTGTATTGTAGTTGCTAATACAAAAGATGAAGAACAAGTGAGACTAGGTAATGAATTATATGAAAAATTATCATCTAAAGGGATTGAAGTTTTACTAGATGATAGAAATGAACGTGCTGGTGTAAAGTTTAAAGATATGGATTTAATTGGTATACCAGTAAGAATTGTTGTAGGTAAAAAGGCAAATGATGCTATTGTTGAATATAAAGAGCGTTCTAGTAGCAATGTTATTGAATTATCTGTAGATGAATTAATAGAAAAATTTTAATAAAAGACATGTTAAAAATATTTAGCATGTCTTTTTCTGTAAATATGTTATAATTATGTGAAAAATTTTCTTGCAATAAATTGGTAAAACTATTACAATGATATTGTAAGGTACTGAGAGTAGAGGGGTAGCTTGCTTTAAGGAGGTCTCATATGGCTATTGGCGATAACGGCACAATTTTTATAGTTGAAAGTGAAATTAATAAGCATATGATGGATATCATTGATTGTAGCAACAAGATTAAATCTATATTAAGTAAAATCGATGATCAAATGAGTATACTTAAAAAACACTATTCATGTTCTGCTGCTGATGCATTATTTAGACAGTATGAAGAATTTAATGAAAACTATGAGATTGTTGTTAATAATTTGTTAAGTTACAATACTGATTTGATGTTCTTGAAGAAGAGTTATACTTCTATTTCTAGTGATCTAACACAAAAATTAAAGTCAGATGCTGCAAAATTAACTGCTAGTATCGACAAATATAAGGAAAAGAGGTAGAAAATTATGGATTTTCAAGGCGCAAGCTATGGTGTAGATATCATGGGTATCAACAATTATATCAATGATTTAAACACTGCAATTTTAACAAACGTGTCTAGCACTATTCGTGACTGTAGTGAAGTAGAAGCTGCAGTTAAAGCTGGATGGGTTGGACAATCAGCTGACCAATTCTTATTAAACTTAAATAAAGCAGCTGACCAAATGTGTGACACATTAAAAGAATTACAAAAAACATTTGAAGCAGAAATTAAAGGTATCAAAGACCAAATGATGGATTTTGATGACGCTTTAGTTGAAGAAGAGTAGGAGGGTTAGAATGGGACTTATTGATAAAGTTAGATTAGGTTTAGGAAAAGCAGTTGATGCTGTTAACAACTTAAAAGATAAATTTACAGCAGCAATTGGTAAAGTTCAAGGATTCGTTGGTTCTTGTTTCGAAGTTGCTAGAAATGGTAGTACTTTCACAGGTATTAACTATGACTCTATCGACAAAATTCGTGGTTCAATCAGAACTTATGTTACTAAAATTCAAAATGAATTAGCTAAAATCAATTCAGATTTATCACCAGATAAAGCTTTAAAAGGTGATATCGCTCCAGCTGCTTCTGCATACGTAAAAGCAGTTACTGATGTTGCTGATGCATATGTTTCTGCATTATTAGCTTATAGTGATAAAATGTATGAATATGGTGAAGCGTTCAAGAAGAACGATGCTTCATTAACTTCAAACGTAAAAGACGAAGCTTCAGCTCTTGCAAGTTCTGCAGAAAAATATACAGAAAAATATTAATTTGTAGATGAGTACACTATACGAATTATATAATAAGAGAACTAGATATAAAAATGTAAGAGAGAACGTTAGTAATGCTATTAACGTTCTTTCTCGTAATAATTCAGTTTCAGATAATATATCTACAGCTGAATCTATTTTATCTAATAGTTATCTTGTTAATGAATCTATTTGTAAAAATCCTCTTTTAAGAGATGTAAGAGAAAGCATTGAAGCAGATCTTGATAATTTAGAGACATGTTTATCTTCTATAAATTCAAAAATTTATGCACTTAATAAAGAAATTGAAGAAAAAGAAGCTGAAGAAGCAGCTGGTTAGGATGGTGGATTATGGCAGAGATTAAAGCAAGTAGTTCAGAAATTATTGCTTGTGGTACTGAAATTTTAGAATTATGCAAACAATATGATGAACAAATTACTGATTTGTTTGATTCATTTACTAAGATTAACCAAGGTGCTTGGTCTGGTTTAGCAGCAAATAATTACGCTATGAAATTAGAAGCTGATAGGTCAGTATATGAGTCTTTTGGTGATTGTTTAAAGTATTATGGTAAGACTGTAAAAAAAATAGGTGAGAATGTTGAAAAAGTAGTTAATAAGTGGGAGGATAAATAATGGCAAAGATTTCATTGAGTTATGATGCAGTTAGTGTTAATGGTCTTAATTCATTAGATAATGCGATTAATTATTTAAATACAGTTATTAGTTATTTACAACAAAATTCTATTCCTAATGATTTTTACCGTTATAATACTCTTGTTAATACAATTTCTGATTTAAAGAAGCAAAGAGATAAATTAGTTAATTTTAAAAATTGGATTGTTAACAGTAATAAAGATTATGATTCTTTAATTTCTAAGTTTGAACTTCAATCTGTAAAATTACCTACAGGTAGAATTAAACAAAGAACAACTGTTGTACGATAAAAAAAACTCGCTTATGCGAGTTTTTTTATTTTGTATAACTTGGTTCTGCTTGTTGGTTTTTTTCATTTCCCATTATATATGTACAAACAACGTCATTTCGGGCGAATCTGCTTGTTGAATATGCATCCTTTGCTGATGTTATATATGCGGCTGTAGCAGCGTTATAATTAGCAAAATTACAGTTGTCGTATACTGTATCGTTGATACTTGCTTGAAGATTGTATTCTAGGTATTGACTTTGGATATTTTCAGCTGTCATATTATTACTTTGTGCTAATGCTTGGAATAGGTCATTTTGTACTTGGTTATGCCAAATAATAAAGTCTTTTGCATGATCTAATGATGCAGCTTTTGTATATTCTAGGTGTCCATAAACATCTAATTCCCAGTTTCTCATTAAATAGAATACTGTTCCTAGGTCTGTTACTTTTCCTTCTTGTATTGAGTCAGCTAAGTTATTATAGAATTGTTTTGATAAGAATTTAACTGCATCAGCTCTAATATCCATTCTGATTGCTAGTTTTTCTTGGTCTGTTGGTGTTATTCCTGTTTTAGCAGTATAATTTGCCCAGAAATCTTCTGGATCTGATTGTGTTATTTCTACTGAATATAAGAAATTTAAAAATTCTCTTTTTTCTTCATCAGTATATATTTCTAAATCTTTATATGCTTCTTCTAATGTATGATTAAATGCTACATCTTCGATTGCTTGTGTTCCTAAATCTAATTCATCAAATCGACTTAAGTTATATGATTTAGCATATGATATTTTTTTTGCATATGTTCCTGGAGCAATATTCATGTATTCTGCCATTCCCATTTCTGCAGCAGCTTCTAATAGCCATGAGTTCCATAATGAATCAACTGGTACTTTAGCATCTTGATTTGGTAGATTATACATTCTACATATTCCTGATTCTAGTCCGTTTTGATCATTTGTATCGCTTGCGCTGTATTGTAATATATGCATTACTTCATGTGTAATAACTTGTTTTAATGTTTCTTCTTTACTATTTGATGTTCCTTGTATTTCTTGCATATCAGCATATAAACCACTCATATTTGGGTTATATACAAATGTTAAGTTATTTGTTACATAAGCATTTGATGCAGAACCAGTTCTTTGGAAACAAGTCATATCCATTAGTGTATTTGCTACCTTTGCTATGTCTGTATCGTTAAATTTAGAATTAACCACTTCAGCAATTGTATTACATATCATTGTTAAATCTCCAGATGAGATATCTGAATAGAACGTATTAATTGCATCTTTTCCTTTTGACATATAGATTTTATTGTTTTCTAGAACTTTTGCTTGTAATTTTCCTGCATCTAATTTTCCTGATGCATCTAATAGAGTAGAAGATGTACTTTTATTAACTTTTGTTGAATTATATAGTGCTAAAGCTTCATCAAGTCCATAGTATTCAGCGTATTCAAAGTCGAAATCTCCTTGGTTTACTTTTTGTATAAAGTCTAGATAATTTACATTATTTATTGCAATAGGAGTTTTATTGATTGATTCATCATATACTCTAAATTCATTACTTGTTATTACATCTATATAGTCATTTGTATAACTTTGTGAATATGATGAATCATTTCCTGTTGAACTGTTATATGATGAATAATTTGTTCCACATCCAGCCATTCCTAATGCTAATATAGCAGATAGTCCAATGGCAACTCCTGCACGAGCTATTTTATTTAGTTTAAATCCCATAGAATTCACCTTATCTTTCAATAATAGTTTATCATATTTTTTTGTTACTAACAATTAGTTGTATAGTAAATAGTGTAAAATAAAAAACAGTTTATTAAACTGTTTTTATAGTAATATTAAAGTTGTTCCATTTCTTATATCTGTATTATATACTAGAGTATTTATTTCATATTTTTGACTTGTTTCTCTATTATATAATGCTGTATGTTCATTTCCTTCATAACAGCCTTCAGATAGTTCTGAAACGGTTTTATTTAGTAGGGTAATTATATTTCCAATTCTTTTATTTATTGGAAGATATATATCAAATGTTGATTCGATTGTTGGAACTACTAGCTCTACTAGTACCTTATTTTTCATCTTCAACATCCTCCTTTTCAATTACAACTTTCTTAAATGGTATTACTTCATTTTCTTTAATAATAAATGCCATATCATTAAATTCTAATTGTTTAACTTCTGGATCTAATCTTGGAGTTTCCATTACTACTTGTTCTCCAATTCCTTCACCTAACCAAATACCATGTTTCTTATTAACAACATCATCAAACCAAGTTTCTATTTCTAGTCTTTGGAATCCTGCTGTATTATCAACTAATATTAATGCTGTACTTTCATTTTCTTTAAATGATAGTAGGAATTCTTCGTATAATTGCAATGTTTGTTCATTTAATTTGTCTTTTAATCTTGATGCTCCATTAATTACATAAATACGTTTAATTTCACTTTCAGTTTTCATTTCTTGGATTAATGCAGGTATTATTGCATTAAAGTTATCTGTAAAGCATTCAACAGGAATTTTAGATACGTCATATGATTTAACTGGGTCTAAAACTCTAACTTTAGTTTGTGGAATATGTTTTAAGATGTTGAATAAACAGAAGAAGAAGTCTTGATTCTCTGACATTGCATTTCCACATATAATTGAAACTTTTTCTGTAAAGAAGTCGAATGTTTCGTTAAGTTTTGTATCATAGTTAACTCCGACTGGAACATTGTTTAATCCTTTGATATCTTGAGCTAAGTGGTTGATTGAAACAATATCTGGTAATACTGGAACACGTCTTGCATGAGTTGTATAGTTCTTTTGAAGAACTTGTACACCTTCACGAACTGTTTGAACAATTTTATTTGGTTTTGTTATGAAAGCAGTTTGGAATTCTAATTTCATATCACCAATTCCAGTAATTCCACGACCTTTTGTTTTAAATGGAATTAATCCTTTTTCACACATTAGTAAGTTTCTATAGTCTTGATCGTTAGTCATTTGTAATACTAATTTATTTGAGAAGTATTCAGCTAATTTTGGTCTAAAGCTGTTTGCTGCTCCTGTAGTAATGACGAATGAAACACCATATTTTAATGAGTCACGATACATTGGACTTAATGCTTCAACGAAGTTACCCATATTTTCTGAGAATATTTCATAGTTATTAATTACTATGTTGATTAATGGTAATTTTTCACCACTTTGTTCAATGTAGTTCATGTAGCTTCCACCATAATCAACAAATAGTTCTTTACGTTTGTCTAATTCTTTATCAATCATAATGAACATATTAATTATTTGTTCTGCATCTTCTAATGTACAAACTTCTCCAACATGTGGAGCCTTTGTGAACATTTTTAATGTTTCTGCTCCAAAGTCGATAATATACATATTTAATTCATCAGGACTATGTTCTGCGATTGCTGAATAAATCATTGTTGCAAGTAAATCTTCTTTACCACTATCGTTCATTCCATAAATTAATGTATTGTTTTGTGTAATATTGATAGTAAGTAAACCTTGCATTTGTGCAGCAGGTTTATCATATTCTCCAATGATTGGGTTAATGATATAAGGTTCTGCTTGATAGTTGTATTTTTTCTTTAAGTTTCCTAAGAATATTTCAGGAGGTATTTTATCAAGCCACAGTTTTTGAGCAACATATTCGTCAGCTGCAGAGATTTCTGTAATATGTTTAACGATATTTGATAATTGATCTCCTTTTTCTGCTTCTGTAGCTTGTTTAACTATTTCATTGATACTTCTAGTTACTGTTCCTACGTCATCTACAAATTTAATTGAATCATCAATTTTTTTAACGATTGCATCAGAAGGGTAGTATTTAGCTCCTGCCCAACCTGATTGTCCAATGTCGAAATATTCATCGAAACCGATTTGTAAGTAGAAACGTCCAGTTTCTTTAATACTTGCTGCATCGGGTTTCTTTAATACTTCCATTGAGTCACTTCTATCTGCAACCTTTAAACAGATACGGAATTTTGTATTTGACCAGATTTGATCATTAACTACTCCAGAAGGTTTTTGTGTTGCTAGAATTAAGTGAACTCCTAATGAACGTCCGATACGTGCTGTTGAAATAAGTTCGTTCATGAATTCTGGTTGTTGCGCTTTTAATTCGGCGAACTCGTCGGCAACTATGAATAGGTGAGACATTGGTTTTTCTAGTACACCTTCACGATAATATTTTTGATATTTGTAAATATCAATTGTACTTTCACCAGTTACTGCTTTAGAATCATTAAACATTTTTTGACGTCTTTTTAACTCAGAGTTAATAGATACTAATGTTCTATTCATTTCGGCAGTATCTAAGTTTGTAATTGTTCCAACTACGTGTGGAATTCTTGTTTTTGCTTCGTGGTTATCGAAGGCCATTGCTAAACCTCCACCTTTGTAGTCGATAAGTACGAATTGTACTTCATCTGGATGGAAGTTAACTGCTAATGATAATAAGCATGTAACAATAAATTCTGATTTACCTGAACCTGTAGAACCTGCGATAAGTCCGTGAGGTCCATGATATTTTTCATGTAAGTCTAGGAAGAATTGTTCTCCACTAGTATGTACTCCAATTGGTACTTTTAATGAGTTAATAATATCATTGTTTTTCCAACGATTTCTAATATTTAATTGTTCAATTCTACCAACGTTATACATTTCAAGGAATGTCATACTTGTAGGTAGTGCTGATGCTTCGTCAACAAATGAGATTGGAATGTTTGCAAGTCTGTTTGCAACAGCTCTCATATTTAGTCCTGTAACTATTTCAGGAACAAAACGTTGTTGATTATTTAAGTCTTTTTCAATAATACAGCTTTCTTTATCTAATACTTCAATGAATGCAGAACACTCATTTGGTAAACTTTGTAGTGAATCATCAATAATATTTAATGAGAAACCTACATTTGCTCTTGTTTCGATTATTTCTTTAATTATTGGGACATCTTTGATTGCTGTATAATCGTTTGTTACTATTAAATAATATGTATCCCAGTTTTTATATCCTTGTTCTTGATTTATAGCTTTTCCTACTTCGTGTGATTGTTGTTCTTCTTGTGTTTCTTTTCCATAGTAAGCTCTTTTTCTTTTTCCAAAGATGGTTTCAAGATAACTTGATATTTTTTTAATATTTGCATTGTTTACACCATAGAAACGAGTTGTTTTATCTTCTGTAATACAGTGTGGTGCATATTTTGCATAACTAAAGTCAACTTGACTTTTGTCTGTAAGCATAAATACTAGTTTTAAATCTTGTGAACTGTGATATGCCATTAATTGTAAGAAGATACCATTTAGAAAATCTTGATTGTATGATGAATTACATATAAATGCAGATATATGTTGATTTGCAAATGAGAATGTAATAGGTACTTCATTTAATGTGTAATCTCTTACTGACATGTTTGTTGCTAATTCTAATAAGTTATCTTCATCTAATGTAAATCTTTTTTCAGGAGCTCTTATTATAAGTTTAGCAGGGCAATTTCCTGTTCCGACTTTAACAGATAGGAAATCTTCATCTCTTATTTCTTTATTCCATAAATTTGTTCTTGTTTTTCCAAATACTAAACTATAGCATTCACTAATTGTTGGATTTGAATTTTTTAGTATTTGGGTTTGATTAACCATTTTTACATTTATTTCTTCTTCTTTTTCTTTTATGTATTCTGTATATTTATCTTGACGTTTCTTTTCTTTCTTTTGTAATTTTTTCTTTTGATATGAAGCAGTTACTCTTGGCATAACTGCACTACCAAATAACATACATGCACACATGATTAGTGAAGGAATTGCATCACCGATTGATGTTTTTCCTGTTGCTAGTCCAGATATTGCATTATAAGCATTCATTACTGCAGATGATAACATTGTTACCATTGAACCAAGTGTTAATAGTACAGGCATATTTTCTTCTTCATATGCTTGTGGTGGTGGGTCAATCATGATTTCTTCTTGAATGACACTTTGTTTTAATCTTGGTGTATGGAAGAAGTAATCCTTATCTGTATATAATTCTAAGGCCATTTCTTCATCACTTACTGGATCAACGTTTGCAATATCTTCTGGATTTGCTTCAACGAATGTTGTTAGGTTAAAGTTATTAATGAATAATTTATCCTTTGGTAGGTTTACTTGAAGGAATGTTCCCATCCAAATAACTTTTAATCCATATAAGAAAATTACATCTCCAACTTTTAATTTAGTTTGTTTTACTCGTTTGTCGTTTAAATATACATAATGTGTTTCATCCTCTGTTGCTGTTATATAGAATGAACCGTCTTGAGCAGGGTTAATTGATACATGATGTGGAAGTACATGATTATTTACATAACTAATACTTGTGTCATTAGCTGAACCTATTGTAATTGCACCATTTTGTACTAGATATCTTGTGTAGGTATCTTCGATACTTGGAATACAATAGATACCAATGTAATCATTACGTCCTTTTATTTGTATTGGCTGATATTGATATTCTTCAAGTGTTGCAACCTCTTGAATCATATTTCCGCTAACTATATTAACACTACCATTACTTTTGACGATCCATTTTTCATCTCTTGCTTCAATACTTACTGTTCTTTTGATTTTAGAACCAACTGGTAAGTAATCGATGGCATATACTCCAGACACTTTGTTTGGAAGATTAAATTTTGTAATTTTTTCTTTGTCTAAAATAAATACGCGCAAAGTAACCACTCCTATTCTTCTACTATATAATAGTATAGCATACATATTTTGAAAAGTCAGTTAAAAAATGCATAAAAATGAAGAATTTTTTGGTTATATAAAAATATTGCATAAATTGCGTATTTATGGTATTATATTGGTATTGTTATCGGAGGTGTGGTTAATGGAAACAGCACTTTTAATTATTTCAATTTTATTAATTGTTATAGTTTTATTACAAAGTGGAAAAGCTGAAAGTGCAGCTCAAATTTTATCTGGCGGAAGTTCTGATTTATTTACAAAAAGAAAAGAACGTGGTTCAGAATTATTTATTAGTAGATTAACATTAGTTTTAGGAATTGCATTCTTTGCTATATGTTTAGTTTCAATGTTTGTAAAGTAGGACTGTAGTCCTTTTCTTTTTGTAAAAAAGTCTAGTTATCTTTGTTGAAATAAAGTATAATGATAATATAGGATGTGATACTATGCGTGATGCTATATTAGATGTACTTAAGAATAGCGATAAAGCCCTTGATATTTATGAATTACAGGATATGCTTAATGTTAGTACAGTGGAAAATACTACTGTATTAATGGATGAGTTAAGAAAATTAGAAGATGAGGTAATTATTTATCATTCTAATAAAGATAAGTATATGATGCTTGATAATAGTCACTTAAGAAAAGGTGTTATGAGAGCAAATAAAAGGGGATTTGGGTTTGTAGAAGTAGAGGGAATGAATGAAGATATTTATGTTGCTTCTGAAAATATGAATGGGGCTATTCATGAAGATATTGTTTTAGTTGAAATTACTAGTAAAATGAATATTGAGAGATTAGAAGGTAGAATTCTTAAGGTAATTAAAAGACAAGTTGAAAGATATATTGGAGAAATTAATTTTGATAAGAAGGGTAAAGGACATATTACTTTAGATGATCAAAAGATTAAACTTAATATTGAAGTTCCAAAAGATAAGGCAATGAATGCAGTTGACGGGCATAAAGTTGTTGTTGAACTTGTTAAAAGAGTTAATAAAAATACTAAATATGAAGGTAAAGTTATTGAAGTTATTGGACATAAACATGATCCAGGAGTAGATATTTTATCGATTATTTATAAATATAATATTAATGTTGAATTTCCGGATGATGTAAAAGAAGAAGTAAAAACTATACCGTCTGAGGTATCTGAAGAAGAAATGGTTGGAAGACGAGATCTTCGTGATGAGGTTATTTTTACTATTGATGGTGATGATACTAGGGATATTGACGATGCTATATCTATTGAAAAACTTGCTAATGGAAATTATAAATTAGGTGTTCATATTGCGGATGTTAGTTATTATGTTAAAGAAGGAAGTCCATTAGATGTTGAAGCTCAAGAAAGAGGTACTAGTGTATATTTAGTTGATAGAGTTATTCCAATGTTACCTCATGAACTTTCTAATGGTATTTGTTCATTAAATCCTGATGTTGATAGACTTGCTATGTCTTGTGTAATGGAGATTGATGAAAACGGTAAGACTGTTGATTATGAGATTTTTGAGAGTGTTATTCGTTCTAGAATCCAAATGACTTATAAGAAGGTTAATAGTATTTTAGAAGATAATATTGTACCTGAAGGTTATGAAGAATATGAAGAAAAATTACGTTTAATGGCAGAACTTGCTGAAGTTCTTCGTAAATTTAAAGTTAGACGTGGTTATATTGATTTTGGTGTACAAGAAGCTAAGATTTTAGTTGATGAAAATTGTAAACCGATAGATGTTATTGTTCGTGAACGCGGAGTAGGGGAAAACTTAATTGAAGACTTTATGATTGCTGCTAATGAATGTGTAGCAAGTCATATTTTCTATATGAGTTTACCGTTTGTTTATCGTATCCATGAAGTTCCAGAAGAAGATAGAATCAGAAGTTTCTTAGCTTTTGTAAGTAGTTTAGGATACAATGTTGCAGGAGATATAAAAGATGTTAAGCCTACAACAATGCAAAGAATTTTGAAGAGTTTAGAAGATAAACCTGAGTTTAAAATTTTATCAAGTTTGCTTTTAAGAAGTATGAAAAAGGCTGTATATAGACCTGAAAATCTTGGTCACTATGGACTTGCTAGTCCTTGTTATACACACTTTACTTCACCAATTAGACGTTATCCAGATACAACTGTTCATAGATTACTTAGAACTTATTTATTTAAGGGTAAGGCAGATATGGGTACTTGTAAAAAGTGGGAAGAAAGATTAGTTTATATTACAGAACATTCTTCTGATAGAGAAAGAGCTTCTATTGAATGTGAACGTGAAGTAGAAGATATGAAGATGGCTGAATATATGGAAGGACATATTGGAGAAGAATTTGAAGGTATGGTTTCTTCTGTTACAAACTTTGGTATGTTTGTTGAACTTGATAATTTAATTGAAGGATTAGTTCCACTTAGAGAAATGAATGATTTCTTCCATTATGATGAAGAAAGAATGACTTTAACTGGTGAAAGAACTAATATTAAGTATTGTATTGGTGATAGAGTATTAGTTAAAGTTGTTAGAGCTTCACATGAAGAGAAGACTATTGACTTTGAAGTTATTAAAAAAGTTTAATTAATAAGAGATTAGTATATTTTCTTTACTAACTCTTTTCATTTTGTATAATAATATAAAATATAATTTGATAAGTATTTCTTTATTTTTAATTAAATGATAATATATTATCTAGTTAATGTTTATGTCTACATTGATTTATGGGAGTGATAATATGGAAATTTTAAATAGAAAAGCACATCATGATTATTTTATTGATGAAGTGTATGAAGCAGGTATTGTTTTAACTGGTACTGAGATTAAGTCTATTAGAAATGGAAATTGTAATATAAAAGATTGCTATGCAATTATTAAAAATGGAGAGGTTTTCTTACTTAATATGTATGTTGGTCAATATAAAGAAGGAAATATTTTTAACCATTCTGAAACAAGAAGTAGAAAACTTTTATTACATAAAAAAGAAATTAAAAAGTTGGATGAGGGTATTAAGTTAAAAGGAATAACATTAGTTCCTATTAAACTTTATTTTAAAAATAATAAATTAAAAGTTAGTTTAGGTGTTTGTCGTGGTAAAAAGGATTATGATAAACGTGAATCTATTAAACAAAGAGATATAAAGAGAGAAGTTGCTAAAAGTTTAAAAAACTATTATTAACTTTTTCTTTTGTTATAAAAAATGTATATTTTATACTTAAAATTTAATTTAAAGCACAAAAAAAGAACTAATTTAGTTCTTTTTTATAGTTTTTTTCAAAGTATTTATATAGTTTGTTGCATTCTTCTTTATCCATTTCTGGTTTATCTTCATATGGATATGTTAGTCCTAATGAAAGATATTTTTCTCTACCTAGGCGATGGAATGGTAAGAAATCAACTCGTTTAATATTATTAATTTTGTATAAATAATTAATTAAACTATCTATATATTCATAATTATCCATAATTCCTGGGACAATTACTTGTCTTATCCATACAGGAATATTAGATTTGTTTAATTCTTTGATAAATTCTTCTGATTCATTTATTTCTAGGTTAGTTAGTTCTTTATAACCGAGTGGTTTAGTGTGTTTTATATCTAAAATTACTAAATCAATATATGGTAAAATTTCATTATAATCTCCTAAGCCAACTCCTGATGTATCAAGGGCAATATGGATGTTTTCTTCTTTTAGGAGTTTAGCTGTTTCGATTATGAACTTACTATGAAGTAGTGGTTCACCTCCGGAGAAGGTGACACCACCATTGTCTTTAAAATAACTTTTATATCTTTTTATTTTATCCACAAGTTCTTGTGGAGAATAGTTTTCTGCTTTTTTTGTCCACATTTCTGGATTGTGACAATACTTACATCTTAACTTACATCCGTTAAAGAATACGACTACGCGTATTCCTGGACCATCTACTAATCCAAATGTTTCGATGGAATCAATGCTTGCGCGTATTTTATCTTGATTCATGGAATGTTCTTGAAATAACTTCTTCTTGTTGTTTTCTTGTTAATCTGTTGAAGTGAACTGCATATCCTGATACACGGATTGTAAGTAATGGATATTTTTCTGGATGTTCCATAGCATCAATTAATGTTTCACGGTTAAGTACGTTAACATTTAAGTGATGAGCTCCTTGTTCAAAGTATCCATCGATAACGTTTGCTAAATTGATGATTTGTTCATCTTTTGTTGTTCCTAATGCTGATGGAACGATTGTAAATGTATTTGAAATACCGTCTTTACAGCAATTTCCATATGGAATTTTGGCTACTGAGTTAAGGGAAGCAATTGCTCCTGATTTATCTCTTCCATGCATTGGATTTGCTCCAGGTGCAAATGGAACCCCAGCTTTTCTTCCATCTGGTGTAGCTCCTGTTTTTGAACCGTATACTACGTTTGATGTAATTGTTAATACTGAAAGAGTAGGTTCTGCATTTCTGTATGTTTTATGTTTCTTTAATTCAGAAGACATTTTATTAACGATTTCTACTGCGATATCATCAACTCTATCATCGTCATTACCATATTGTGGATAATCTCCTTCGATTTCAAAGTCAATTGCTAAACCGTCTTCATCACGAATTGGTTTAACTTTAGCGTATTTGATTGCTGAAAGAGAGTCTGCTGCTACAGATAGTCCGGCAACACCATATGCCATATAACGATGTACTAATGTATCATGTAGGGCCATTTGTCCAGCTTCATAGGCATATTTATCATGCATAAAGTGAATAATGTTCATGGCACTTGCATATATTTCTGCAACTTTTTCAATTGCTCTAAAATATACTTCTTTAACTTTATCGTAATCAAGAACTTCATCTTGTATTATATCAAAGTCATCTAATACTTTTTCTTTTTTAACTTCATCAATACCACCATTGATTGAGTATAATAATGTTTTTACTAAGTTACAACGTGCACCAAAGAATTGCATGTCTTTTCCAACTCGCATTGCTGATACACAACAAGCAATTGTATAGTCATCTCCGTAAATTGGGCGCATTAAGTCGTCACTTTCATATTGAATAGCATCTGTTTCAATTGACATTCTTGAACAATATTTTTTGAAGTTTTCTGGAAGTTTATCACTCCATAAAACTGTCATATTTGGTTCTGGTGCTGGGTCAAGATTAGTTAGGGTATGTAAGATACGA
>JAGARQ010000011.1 GCA_017622175.1 Bacilli bacterium
TGCTTATGATGGTGATGCGGATAGATGTTTAATGATTGATGAAGAAGGTAATGAAGTTGATGGAGATCAAATCATGGCTATTACTTCACTTGATTTAAAGAAAAATAATAAACTTACAAATAATACTTTAGTTGGTACAGTCATGTCTAACTTAGGACTTGTTAAGTTTTGTGAGGCAAATGATATTAATTTTGTTGCTACTAAAGTAGGAGACAGATATGTTCTTGAAAAGATGCTTGAATGTAATTATATAGTTGGTGGAGAACAATCTGGACATGTAATTTATAAAGATTTTGCTAATACTGGAGATGGAGAATTAACTTCTGTTCAAATATTAAATATTTTATCTAAATGTAATAAGAAGTTAAGTGAACTTGCTTCTGTTATGAAGAGATATCCGCAAGTTTTATTAAATGTAAAAGTTACTGAAGATGCTAAAGGATTATATGATAATGATGAACAAGTTACTCAAGTAATTAAAGAAGTTGAAGAGTCATTAAATGGAGAAGGTAGAGTTTTAATTAGACCATCTGGAACAGAAGCATTAATTAGAGTAATGATCGAAGGTTTAGATCAAAATGATATTAATAAAAAAGCAAAGAAAATTGCAGATGTTATTGAAAAGGAATTTGGTGCATAACTAAATTTCTTTTTCTTTTTAAAAAACTATGTTATAATAACTACGGATTTAATTAATTGGGGGAGATTTTATGGCGCTTACTGCACTTGATAAAATGAATATTAATAAATACTTAAGAGAACACGCCATGGGTGATATTTATTTTGGCGATATGCGTAATACATTAGGTAAAAGAAAAAATAGTGTTTCTGATGTAGAATTTCTAGATTATTTTACTGAATATGTTGCGGAGGTTTTTCGTAAAGATGAGAAAATTTCAATTAAGCATGTTTCAAAAGTAGTTTCATGCGTTTCGGCAATTTTGGGATGGGTTCAAGAAGAAGGACAAAGTGTATCTGATGAGACATTAGATAAGATTAGAAGTTTTAAAGATTTTTATGATGAATATTTAGAAAGAACTGGTTATGAAAAAGATGATGACTTATATGAAAATTATATAGTTGTTGCGGTTAATGATGTTAATGAACTTTATCCTAGCGAAGTTGTAAGTGAATCTTTATCTAAATACATTACTAAAGTAGCGGAGTTAGAAGCCGTTATAAAGAAAATGGAAAAAGATATTAATGAAGCAATTAGACAAAATGCCTTACTTCAAGCAGAAAGAGATAAGAAGAGTGAAAGAATTGATTCATTAAGTGAAGATGTTCGCACTTTAGAAAAAGATGTTAGAGATAAAGCAAAAACTATAATAGAGTTAAGTGAGTCTGTTACTTCATTAGAAGGAAGAATTACTGAATTGAGTAATGCTTTAAATGATGCACAAGCGTTAAACTTAGAACTTGGTTCTTTTAAAGAAAAATATGAAGAGTTAGCTTTAGAGGTTGCGAGACTACAAGGCGTTATTGACGATGATATTAAGGTTAAGACTGAAGAAGCTAAGAGAAAAGCAAAACATACAAATATGGAAGCATTAATGTATCAAGCATTATTATTTGATAGAATTAATGTTGATGGTTTAGTTAGACATTTAAAAGAAAAACATATTAGTACAGATAGATCAGAAGTAGTTGAAGTACTTAATGGTATGAAAAAAATTGTTACGTTAGATGGTAGTAGATTTTCAACTCAACCAAGTTATAAGATTGTTCAACCAACGTTAAGAGAAGATGGTGTATTTGAAATAGATGTTCCAATGGAATGTAAACACTATGATGTAATGTTGGTTAGTGATATGCATATTAGAGAAATGGAAGGCAGAGTATTACGCGGATATGATGCTATGCTTGATTACTGTAGTAAGAATAATATCAATTTAGTATTAAATTTAGGTGATTTCTATAATGGAACTGGTAGTCATACTTTAGAATATGAACATGCAGTTCAAAACTATAAAGTAGTGGAAGAAGCAATTGAAAGAATTCCTAGACAAGATGGTTTATATCATGCCGTTTTGGGAGGAAATCATGATAAGAATGTCGCAAGATATGGATTTGATCCAATAAAGATGATGGCTGATGCTAGGGAAGATTTTATTGATTTAGGATATACACATTCTACTGTAAGATTGAATAGTCCAACTAATTATTTAGGATGTTTTGATATACATCATCCAGATGATTTTCAATTTCCAGTTGATTTAGAAGATGATGGAATTGACTTAGATTACATGAATGGATATTTAGATGGTATTTATACTAAACAAGGTAGAAGTAGAGAAGATTCATATATTGATATTTTAGGACATACTCATAGAAGTCAGTTTAATTATCCAGGAGGATATTGCTATATTCCTGAATATATTGATGGGGCTACTAAAAGAGGAGCATGTCATTTAAGAATTTATTTTGATGAAGATACTGATATTAAATATATGGTATTTATGCCTCTTAGTTATAGTACAGCAACTAGACTTGCAAAGAATAATGAAATAGTTTATCAAAAGATAAAAAAATAAAATGACGTTTAGCTTATAATCGAAGATCAAAATTAATTAATTTTGAGGTGAGATTATGAAAAAAGAAAAAAGAGATTTATATGATAAAGATTTAAAGTTAACTGGATTAACATATTATAAAGGAGATAGTATTCCTGAAGGATATTATCCAATGGTTGTAATGATTGCGATTGAGAACAGTAAAGGTCAGTTCTTAATGCAAAAACGTGTACCTAGAAAAGGTGGGGATTATGGTGTAACAGGAGGACATCCTAAGAGTGGAGAAACACCATATGAAGGAATCATTACAGAAGTAAAAGAGGAATTAGGAATAGATATTAGTAACAATGAAATAATTGAATTCGCAAGAGGATGCGATGGTAAAGATTGCTTTATAATGTACTATACAAAACTTGATTTAGAAATTGAAGACTTTACTATCCAAGAAGAGGAATTAACTGAAGTAAAGTGGTTCTCTATTGAAGAGTTAAATGCAATGGTAGAAGAAAAAATTCTTAATCAAGACCAAGTTGACTTTTTCTTAAAATGTAAAAATTATTTAAATAAATAATAATTAAAGGTACTGTGTAAAGCAGTGCTTTTTATTGTTTACTGTAATGTAATATAGTGGTATAATTTTGTTATAGTATGGAGAATTATATATGGAAAGAAGTAGAAAAAGAAAAATATTATTAATGTTAATATTAAGTGTTACTATTGCAGGTCTATCTATTGGGTTTGCAGCTTTTTCAGCTTCTTTGGATTTGGCATCAAATGCATTTGTTTCTCCTGATAGTGCTACATTTAATGTAAAATTTTCAACAAGTAAGGATGAGCTTATTGAAAGTGATGTTGTACCGTCTGATATAACAAGTGGTTTATCTGCTAGTAATGGAGTTATTGATAATTCTCAATCTCCAACATTAAAGAATCTTTCTGTTTCCTTTACTAGTCCAGGACAATATGTTGAGTATACATTTTATGCAAGAAATGAAGGAGAGTATACGGCTTATTTAAATAGTGTTAATTATTTTGGTGAAAAGACTTGTACTGCTTCAGAA
>JAGARQ010000012.1 GCA_017622175.1 Bacilli bacterium
ATAGGAGGTGAATCTATGAATTCTAGTAATCGACTATTTTTGTTTTGGAAAATAGGGGAAAGTGTATTTTCTAAACAAAATAGTTGTGAAAATGTTATTAAAAGAGTGTCTTGTTATTTAACTTATTCATTTGGAATGAGTAATACATTTTCAATTTCTAATATAAGGTATATGAAAAAATTCTATTGTTGTTTTCCTTTTTATTATAAAGAACTTAATAATTTAAGTTTTGAACATTATAAGTTACTTGTTGATATAAATGATATTAAAAAACGTTATTTTTATTTTAGAGTAGCTTTATTTTGTCGAAGTTCGATAGATGAATTTGAAAATTTAATATCTAATGACATATATTGTTATATATAAAAAAGATAACAAATTATTTGTTATCTTTTTTGATATCTAATATAATTGGTAGAATAATTGGTTTTCTACCTGTTAAGTTGTAAATGAATGGATATAAGTTTTCAGTTAAATCATTTTTTAGATTAGCAAAGTTTGTTTTTGAATCTTGAAGTGATGTTCTTAATGTTGCTTCTGCTTTTGCTTCAATCTTATGAATTAATTCTTCATTTTCATTTACAAGGATAAATCCACGTGTTGTAATATTTGGTTTAATTAATAACTCACGTTTTTTCATATCTACGTTAATTATTACTACTAGGATTCCATCGTTTGCCATAATCTTTCTATCTTTAATAACAGCACTTCCGATTTCTCCAATTCTGTTACCATCAACATAAATGTCGGCACCTGGCATACTTTCACCTTTAGTAATGACATGGTCTTTTAAATTTAAAGTATCACCATTTTTTAAGATGAATGTATTTTCTTTTGGAATACCACAGTTTATTCCGATATCAGCTTGTTTTTTTAACATTCTGTAATCACCGTGGAATGGCATTAAATATTTTGGTTTAAGTAAACGAATCATTAATTTAACTTCTTCTTCATTAGCATGTCCTGAAGTATGAAGATCTGCAAGGGCATGGTTTGTATAAACTTTAACACCTTTTAAATATAATCTGTTTACTATTTTTGAAATACTTAAAGCATTTCCTGGAATTGCGCTAGATGAGAATATTACAACATCATCTGGTCTTAATTTAATTTGTTTGTGAGTTCCATTAGAGATTCTTGATAATGCTGCAAGGGGTTCTCCTTGACTTCCTGTACATAATAATGTAACTTCGTTTGGTTTTAAATTATTAGCTTCTTCTGGTGAAATTAGTAGTTCTTTATGATCGATATATCCACCATTTATTGAGATGTTAATATTATTTTCCATACTTCTTCCGAAGATACAAATCTTTCTATTATGTTTGTAGCAAGTTTCAAATATATGTTTTACACGATAAATATTTGATGCGAATGTAGCAATAATAATACGATTATTTTTACATTTTTCAAACATTTCTCCAAGTGTTTCATCAACAACTGATTCACTGTTTGAGAATCCTTCGTTTAATGCATTAGTAGAATCACCAATCATTAGGTCAACACCTTGTTCTCCAAGAGTTGCCATTTTATAAAGGTCAGCCATTGGTCCAATAGGAGTAAGGTCAAATTTATAATCTCCTGTTGTGCAAATTCTACCATCTGGTGTATTAATACTAATTCCGTGTGAATCTGGAATTGAGTGAGTTGTTCTAAAAAATTCAACTTCTATTTCTTTGAATTTTAGTCTAGTATTTTCGGTATAAACAAATAAATTGTCATATCTTATATTACGGTCTTGTAATTTTACTGCGATTAATTCTTTAGCATGGTTAGGAGCATAAATTGCTGGAATATTAATACTTTGTAGTAAGAATGGAATTCCACCAATATGATCTTCGTGACCATGTGTAATTAATAAAGCTTTAATTTTATCTTCATTTTCTTTTAAAAATGTAAAATCTGGTAAAACGTAGTCAACTCCCATAAGTTCGCTTTCTGGGAAACTAACACCGGCATCAATAATAACAATTGCGTCATTATGCATTACACAATACATATTTTTTCCGACTTCTCCTAAACCACCTAAAACAACGATTTTTGTTTCATTGGTTTTTTGATTATTCATAATAACTCCTTTCATTTAATTTAATATATAAAGAACTAACTATGAAATTATACTATAAAAAGTGTTTTTTGTCTAGGGTGTAGATGTTTAGAATATATAAAAAATATTTTTGTTATGCGCTTTATCTTTGTAAATACAAGGTGTTTATGATAAAATGGAGGTGGTGATATAAATGGGATTATTTAGTAAAATAAAAAGTATGTTTCAAAAGAAAGAAACTATAGAAGAGGAACAACTAATTGAAACTGAAATAGATGAAGTTGAAGAGAAACTTGAAAAGGTTGAAGTAAAAACTAAGAAAGAGGAAAAGTCTGTTAAGAAAGAAGAACCTAAGAATAATAATGTTAAGGTTTATGAAAAAGGATTAACTAAATCTAGACAAGGATTTGTTTCTAAGTTAGCTGATTTAACTAATCGTTATAAGAAAGTTACTGATGAATATTTTGATGAATTAGAAGAAATTTTAATTATGGCAGATATTGGTGTTAATACTGTAATGGATTTCATTGATAGATTAAGAGATAGAGTAAGGGTTGAAAAATTAGATGATCCTGAAATGTTAAAGGAAATTATTGTTGATGAGTTATTTATTATTTATGTTAATGATTCTGTATTAACTAGTAAACTTACTTATAATGAAAATGGTCCAACAGCAATACTTTTTGTTGGAGTTAATGGAGTAGGTAAAACAACTACTATTGGTAAAATTGGTTATCAATTAAAAAATGAAGGAAAAAAAGTTTTATTAGTTGCTGCTGATACATTTAGAGCTGGAGCTACTGCTCAATTAAAAGAGTGGAGTGAAAAGATTGATGTGGGTTTCTATGGTAAAGAAGAAGGTGCTGATCCTGCAAGTGTAGTATTTGATGGATTAGTTAAAGCAAAAGATGAAAATTATGATGTTGTTTTAATTGATACAGCTGGTAGACTTCAAAACAAAGTTAATTTAATGAAAGAATTAGAAAAGATGAATAAAGTAATAGATGCTCAAATAGATGGTGGAGCAACTGAAACTTTATTAGTTATTGATGCAACTACTGGACAAAATGGCATTAGTCAAGCTAAGGCTTTTAAAGAAATTACAAATATTACAGGAATTGTTTTAACTAAGTTAGATGGTACTGCTAAAGGTGGTATTGTTCTTGCTATTAAAGAAACTGTTGGTATTCCTGTTAAATACATTGGTTTAGGAGAAGCAAAAGAAGATTTACAAGTATTTGATATTGAAAAATACATTTATGGATTATTTAAAGATTTAATGTAGGTGAGAAAATGGCTAGAAAAAAGAAAGAAGAAAAAGAAGTAAAGACTACTAAGAAATCAACAAAAACTGTGGAAAAAAATAAAAAAGATAATAATGGTGTAAGTAAAATAAATAGATTTAATATTTTATTTGTAGATTTACAAGTTATTTTTACTGTTTTAACTGTTATTGTACTAATTTGGTATTTATTTGATAAAAGTGCATGGCATTTCTTACAAATTATATTAGGTATTACAATGATTATAATTGGATATAATAATAAAATTATTTATAATAGACCTAAATTTGCATGGGTTTATTATATTACTGGAGCTGTATTAATAATTTTTGATATTTTATTATTATTAGGGGTGTAGTATGGAAGAAGTATTATATTTTAATGAGTTATATGATTTATATAATGGTTTATTAACTGATAAACAAAGGGAATACTTTGAAGATTATTATTTTAATAATTTAAGTTTTTCAGAAATGGCTGAAAATTATGAAGTAAGTAGAAATGCTATATTTAAACAAATTCATATTGTTACTGATAAGTTAAAGGAATATGAAAGTATTTTAAAACTTCATGAGAAGAGAAAAAAACTTGAAGAAATTGTTAAAAATATTGACAATTCTGAACTTAAAATTGCATTAGAAGAATTAATTTAGATAAGATAATGTTCTTATCTTTTTTTCTTGTAAAAAAGATTAAAAAAATGTATAATTAAATAGTATAAGATAGGGTAAAAAGAAGAATAAATTGGAAGGGGATAGTAATATGTTTGATAAAATTATCTTTATTAGTGATCATGCAGCGACTATCAAGTTAAAAGATAGTCAAAATATTACTATGAATTTGATGAATCTTCATATTGTTTTTGAAGATGCTACAAAGAAAGTTTTAGGAGAAGTAAACGATGTTGATGGAGATACTGTAAAAGCTAGTTTCTTAGGAGAAATTGTTGATGGTAGATTCTTAGGTGGTACAATTAGGAAACCTCGTTTAGATGCTAAAATTAGAGTTATTAATGATGATGAAATATTACTTATTACCGGTAAAGATGAACAAGGATATATGCCTTTAGGAAATACGCCTTTTTATGAAGGTAAACCAGTTTATTTAGATGTAAATAGTTTCTTCAGTGGGCACTTTGCTATTATGGGTAATTCTGGTTCGGGTAAATCTTGTGGTATATCTAGACTTTTCCAAAATATGTTTCATGATGCAAGACTTAATCCTTGTAATGCAAACATTATTATGATTGACTCTTCTGGTGAATATTACAATGCATTTAGTGATTTAAATACAATTAATCCAAGTTATCATTATAGATTTATTACTACTAATGATAAGGATACAACTAATGAAAAATTAAAAATTCCAATTTATTTATTAAATGAAGCTGATTTAGCTTTATTATTACAATGTACTTCACATTCACAATTACCTATTGTTGAAAGAATGAGAAAGTTAGCTTTAGTTTTTTCACAAAAGGATATGGATGCTAATAATTATAAAAACCATTTGATTGCAAAAGCTATTATGACTATTCTTTATACTAATGAGTCTGGTCCTAATAAGAGAAATGAAATTTTCTCAGTTCTTGCAAGTTGTTCAACTCCACAATTCAACTTAGAGGCTGTTGTTCAAGGAATTGGTTATACAAGAAAATTTAGAGAATGCTTCTTAATTGATAATAGTGGTAATTTCTCTGAAAGTGTTTTAATTACTGAATATGTTTCATCATTTATTGATGACAAGTTAGATGCTTATGAACCAAGTGATGGAGTGTTCTATACATTAGAGACTCTTGAGAAAGCACTTAACTTTACTTTAATTAGTGAAGGTTGGTTAAGAAATAAAAATACTTATGGTGATGCGGTTACTTTAAAAGTTAGACTACATTCACTTATTGTTAGTAATAATGCAAAGTTCTTTGATGTTAAACAATATATGACCGTTGAAGAATATTTAAAATCATTAGTTAATGCTGGTGATACTAAGTATCAATTTGTAAATATTAACTTAGATGATGTTGATGATGATTTTGCTAAAGTTATTACAAAAATTTATTCAAGATTAATTTTTGATTATTCTAAGGGTCTTAGTGAAAGAGCAAGTAATCCTTTCCATTTAGTTATTGAAGAAGCTCATAGATATATTCAAAATGATAATGATAGATTCTTAATTGGATATAATATATTTGAAAGAATTGCTAAAGAAGGACGTAAGTATGGTGTTATTCTTGGTATTATTACACAAAGACCTGTAGAGCTTTCTGATACTGTTATTTCACAATGTTCTAACTTTTTAATATTTAAGATGAATCACCCAGTTGATGTTGAATATATTAGAAAGATGGTTCCAAATATTAGTGATGAAATTGTTGAAAAACAAAAGACACTTCAATCTGGTACTTGTTTAGGATTTGGTGCGGCTTTTAGAATTCCAATGATTGTTAAGATGGAAATGCCTAATCCAGCTCCATGGAGTGGAAACTGTGATGTTGTTTCATTCTGGGGTGGTGGATCGGCTACTGGTATGATGTCAGTTCCTGATAGTAATATGGCAAGTACACCAAGTGTGCCATCTTCAAGTTTATTTAGTCCATTAAATGATGTTACACCGCCAACTAATACAAAAGAAGAAACTACAAATACGGCATTAGTTGATTTAAAGGTTGATAATCCTGAAGAACCATCTATGCATGCTGGTGAGTTTGGACTTGTTGAAGTAGAAGAAGTTGAAGAAAAAGAAGAAGAAATTAAAGTTCCAACAACTGATACTGGTGTAAGTTTAGTTAATTTATCTGGACCAGATGATAAGAAAACAGAAGAAAGCAATGTTACTACTGCTAATGAAATTGTTATTCCTACAGCGCCTAAAGTAGTAGAAAATATTGTAGAAGAAAAAATAGCTACAGTTAATTTTGCTGATCCTGCTGCAAGCAAACCTTTAGTTGATACTGATATGCAAGCACCTTCACTAGTTTCATTTAATCCAGGTTCAGTTCCTGTAAAAGAAGAACCAAAAGAAGAGGTTAAACCAACTAGTCCAGTTGATCTTTTAGTTTCATTTAATACACCAGTTAATAGTGCTAGTACTGTTGAGAATAGTAGTCCGGCACCTAGTCCAACACCTGCTGCTAGTGGATTAGTTCCACCATCAGGAGGAATGAGCTTTAATCCAATTGATTTAAATCAACCAGCACCAAGTACTCTGGCAAATGTAAGTAGTGCACCATCAACAATGAGTGTTATGGCAGCACCTACTGTTGATACAAATGTGTTTGAAAATACAGGAACTGGTGATATTGTTGATAATAATAACAATGGAATTAACTTTACAAATAATGAACCTTCAAGTTTGATGGGGAATAGTTTTGGACCAACAGGTGGTTTAGTTAATTTAAATAGTGCTCCACAAGCGCCAAATTTAGTTAACTTAAATAGTGCACCTCAAGCTCAAGGGTTAGTAAATTTAAATAGTGCTCCGGCTGTTCCAAGTTCTCCAAATTTAGTTGATTTTGGAACACCTGCTAATAATGGTGGCTCTGATACATTTGGAAAACCTGATTTTGCTGCACTTAATAATATAAATCAACCTTCAAATGATTCATTTAATCCAATGGAAGCAATTAATAATATGGATAATAAAGTACAAGGAAACGATGGCTTTGCTCCTCCAACAGGAATGAGTTTTGGTGGAGATAATAGTAGTGTTCCTAGTGGCAATCAAGCTCCGGTAGGTGCAAGCAGTTCCTTGGTAGCATTTTTAGATAAAATGTCATAAATAAAAAAGTAGAGAAATCTACTTTTTTTTGTTATAATAAGGAATAGGTGATTATAATGTTCGAAAATTTAGGAGATAGATTACAAAACGCGCTTCATAAAATTAAAGGATATGGAAAAATTACAGAAGATAATATTTCTGATATGATGCGTGAAATACGTCTTGCTTTATTAGAAGCAGATGTTAATTATAAAGTAGTAAAAGAATTTACAAATACAGTTAAGGAAAAGGCGCTTGGTGAAGAGGTTGCTAGTAGTATTAATCCTGGGGACTTATTTGTAAAGATCGTTAAAGATGAACTTACTGAATTATTAGGTGGGGAAAGTGCTCCTTTAAATACAAAGGGAAATCCAGCAACTTTAATGTTAGTTGGTCTTCAAGGTTCTGGTAAAACTACAACTATTGGAAAACTTGCAAATTTTTTAAGAAAGAAACATAGCAAAAAACCTTTACTTGTAGCATGTGATGTTTATCGTCCTGCAGCAATTGATCAATTAAAACAATTAGGAAAACAACTTAATATTGAAGTATATGATGAAGGTAAAGATGATCCTGTAAAAATAGCTTTAAATGGTATTAAGTTTGCTAAAGAAAATGGACATGATTATGTTTTAATAGATACAGCTGGTAGACTTCATATTGATGAAGAATTAATGGATGAACTTGATAATATTAAAAACGAAGTTAATCCTGATGAAATATTATTAGTAATTGATTCTATGATGGGACAAGATGCTATTAATGTTATTACCGGATTTAATGATAAATTACCACTTACTGGTGTTATTTTAACTAAGTTAGATGGAGATACTAGAGGTGGAGTTGCTTTATCAGTTAGACATTTAACTAATGTACCAATTAAATTTATGGGTACATCTGAAAAACTAGATGGATTAGAAT
>JAGARQ010000013.1 GCA_017622175.1 Bacilli bacterium
AAAAATTTCCATATTCTTTGATTCATATTTTGTATGACCAGCTTGAACAATAACTTTTTCTTTAATAGTTCCTTTTTCAATTTCTCTATCAATAGCTTTTAGTAATCTTGAGAAATCCTTATCTTGAGTTCCTAGTGTAACGAATATCATTAGAACACCCACCCCCCAAACTCTGCATCAGGATATAATTCTTTCATACTCTCCCATTGAACTATAAACTTATCTGCAAAAGGATAAATACATCTTCCAGTAATAGTTTTAGTAGTCATATTCGCAAATGTTTCAATATAAATAATTCTACTTCCAAATATTTTACCTATACAACACATTGGCCCAGCAGTATGAGCACCTGTTGTAATAATATAATCTGGATGTATTTTAAAATATAAAAATAAACTTTTAAAACAATTGTAAAGTAACTTAAAAGGATATGTTAACATATGATCTTTAGTACCATACACTAAAAAATTAATTCTATCACCATAAGTTTCTTTCATCTTTAAATTAGATTTTGTCTTTTCAGTTATAACATGATAATCACAGTCATTAAACATGTCCTTTAACTGCATCATTTCAACCAAATGTCCTCCTGTTGAGGAAATAAACAATACTTTTTTATCTTTCATCATATCAACTCTCTTCTATTAAATCTATCCATTGTTTACTTACTACTTCACAAGTATATTGTTTAACCCCTTCTTTAGAAACTTTACCAATTCTTTTTCTTTCTTCTTTATTATCTATTAAGTCACTAACTTTTTTTATAAAAGCTGTGTAACTCCTATTTTTAATTAAATAACCATTCTTACCACTTTGAATAAGTTCTCTTGCTCCTTCAGCAGAATCAAATGCTATACAAGGAACCCCATGTGACATTGCTTCAATTAACACAATTCCAAATGATTCAGTATAAGATGTTAATAAATATATAGAGGAATCATGTAATAAATTATCTATATAATCTTTATCTCTAAATCCATGTAATGTAACAAAGTCTTGTAGTTCATGTTCATCAATAAACTTTTCAAGTCTTTCTTTTTCTACACCATCACCTACTATATCAAGTTTCCAATCGGGATAATCTTTATGTAGTAATGTATATATTTTTAATAAATCCATAAATCCTTTTTCAGGACTAAGTCTTCCGACAGATACTAATCTCTTATTGTTTAAAGAAGAAGATTTATCTGGAACACTTTCAATAACATTAGGTATATAAACACACTCACACTTACTATTAATTAATTCCTTACTATAAAACTCTCTTAAAGAATTAGAAACCAACACTAAATAATCAAGTTTTCTATTAGCTCTAGTAATATTAGAAGCGTATTTAAAATCATTATGATAATGATTATGTTCCCAACCAATCTTTAATGTTTCTTCCTTACCATAGTCTCCTAACCACTCATCAAAAATATCACGAGTTGCAATAATAACATCACTATCACAATTCTTAATATATTTAACCATTGTACTACGTCTTTTTAATAAAGTTTTAATTGCATATAAGCCTTCTTTAAATATTTTAAAAATATTCTTAGAACGAATAGCACTTTTAAACTCTTTTCTATTAGGTTTTACATCTGTTAAATACTTAATAATTACTTTATCATTAACAGGAAAAACAGAATTTTCAAACAATTTATATGAACAAGCAATTTCTACCTCATACTTATCACATAACATATTTGCAAGTGCTGCAACTGATTTTTCAATGCCACCATATCCTAAATGTAAAGATAATATCGACACCTTTTTCATATTATCACCTAAAATCATTATAACATTATTATTTAAATAAACAAAATATTTGACAAAAAAACTACGATATATAATCGTAGTTTAATTACTTAATAAACAATTCTTATTGAGCAGCTGGAGCAACAGGTGTAATTTCTGCAACTGGTGCTACTGGAGCCACTGGAGTAACTTCTGCTACTGGAGCCACTGGAGTAACTTCTGCTACTGGAGCAATTGGTGTAACTTCAGCAACAGGTGTAACCATTGTAGGTTCTGCAGCAACTGCTTCTTGTACTTCTGGAGTACTTACAGTTGGAATTGGTTGTGTATTTTCTAAAGGATTAGCTCCTCCATATATTTGATGAGGTTGTTCATTTAGATTAATATCAGCAGATACTGCTGGACTAGCTCCTCCATAAATTACTGGTTCAGCTGTTGGTGCAACTTCTGCTACTGGAGCAACTTCTGCAACTGGAGCAACTTCTGCAACTGGAGCAGCTTCTGCAACTGGTGCAACTTCTGCTACTGGTGCAACTTCTGCTACTGGAGTAACATCTGCAACTGGAGCAACTTCTGCAACTGGTGCAACTTCTGCTACTGGTGCAACTTCTGCAACTGGTGCAACAGCTTGCGCTACTGCAGCAGGATCAACAACAGTTGGTGTGGCAGCTACTGGTGCAGCTTCTACAACTGGAGCAGCAGCAACTGGTGCAGCTTCTACAACTGGAGCAGCAGCAACTGGTGCAGCTTCTACAACTGGAGCAGCAGCAACTGGAACTGCTTCAACAACAGGTGCAGCAGCAACAGGTTGTGCAGCAATTGGTGCAGCCTCAACAACTGGTGCAGCAGCTACTACTTGAGCAGCATTTGGATCAACAGCAACTGGTGCATTAGGATCAACAGCAACTGGTGCAGCAGCTTCTGGTGCAGTTTCTGTAGCAGCACCTTCTGCTTTTTTCTTTTCTTTTTTTGCTTTACTTGATGTAACAATTAAAATAATAATTGCAACAACTAATAGTAAACTTCCTCCAGTAATTAACAAACCTGGAATTGTTAAAAACCAATCTAAACTAAAATTCATAAGTATCTACTCCCTCTATTCTCATAATTCTAATATAATGATAACAAAAAAAGTTTGCAAATGCAAACATTTTATTTAGAGAATAATTTATTTATAGTGTAAATTGTGCCCAATGCCCAATATTACTTGGTTTAAGTTCAAATTTTAACATTTCTTTTGTCACAGGATGTACAAATTCTAATCTATAAGAATATAAAGCAATTTGCGTTTTATCCTGTTTACCGTATCGTTGATCACCAAGTAAACTATGACCACGTGATGCAAATTGAACCCTTATTTGATGATGTCTTCCAGTTTCTAATTCTATATCAACTAAACTAGCATCAATTTTCGAATTATATTCAAGAACCTTATAAGATAATACAGACTTCTTTCCATCACTAGAAACAACTGTATTTCCATTATCAACTCTTTTCAAATTATCAACAAATCTATCTGCGTCTTTTTCCATCTTACCAGAAACAATAGCATAATAATTTTTTGAAAAATTATGTTCACTAACCATCTTACTAAGTCTTGAAGCTGCTTTAGAAGTTCTTGCAAAAACCATTATTCCCCCAACCGGTCTATCAAGTCTGTGAACTAAACCAATATAAACATTACCAGGTTTATTATATTTTTCTTTTACATATTCCTTTACCATATCAAGTAAAGAAATATCTCCAGTATTGTCCCCTTGGCTTAAAACATTAACTGGTTTCTCAACTACAATAATATGATTATCTTCATATAAAACATTAAGTTTACTCATTGCTTTCCCATCTTCCGTAAATACCACATGGTAAGACTAAATCATTTTCTTTAATTGGAATTCCAACTTCTCCACAAGTAACTTTTCCTTCATACTTTTTATTAACAGTCATTCTAAGCATATTTGAAAGTACTGTAGAAGAAAGTCCTGTTGTATAAGAATTAATTAAGAAGAAAAGTGGTTCATCACTAAGAATTTCTGTACATATTTCTACTAAATAATTAAGATTCTTTTCAATATCCCAAACTTCTCCATTAGCTCCCCTTCCATAACTAGGAGGATCCATAATAATCGCATCATACTTATTACCACGTCTAATTTCTCTTTGTACGAATTTAACTACATCATCAATTAAATATCTAACTGGATAATCTTCCATTCCACTACTCTTAACATTTTCTTTAAACCAGTCAACCATACCCTTAGAACTATCTACATGTGTAACACTTGCCCCTGCTTTTAAACAAGCACAGCTTGCACCACCTGTATATGCAAATAAATTTAAAACTTTAATTGGTCTATTAGCTCTCTTAATTTTGTCCATCATAAAGTCCCAGTTAACTGCTTGTTCAGGAAATAAACCAGTATGCTTAAATCCCATTTGTTTAATATTAAAAGTTAAACCTTTATACTCAACATTCCAACTACCAGGAATATTCTTTAAATTTTCCCAATGACCTCCACCTTTATTACTTCTATAATAAACAGCATCAATCATACTTCTATACTTTTCTAATAAATCACCATTATTCCAAACTATTTGAGGATCTGGTCTAAGTAAATAAATATCTTTCCATCTTTCAAGTTTTTGACCATTAGAAGCATCAATTATTTCATAATCCTTCCATTCATTCGCTAATAACACATTAATCACCTCATCAATATTCGACCATATTATAACACAAATAAAAAAAGAAGAAAATATCTTCTTTAATTTTTAACCAGTCACATTAAACTGTTTTCCATAAGTAGTAATTAAATAACTACCACTAAATCCTAATATTCTATTTTGATGTTCAGTAAGACCTTCATCAAGTCTCATTTCATAAGTACAAGCAACATCAATATACTTAGAACACTCTTCTCTATTTGTTGCCATCATTCTATATATTTTTGTATTTGTTCTAACAGAAGTACCAGTAGTTTTACCAGCATAACTAAAATCAATTATTTCACCATCATAATTACTTCTACTATAAACAACTGGGCTACTTACAACAGTTGCACTTGATATACTCTTAGCAACAACATAATTATATACATTACCATCTTTCTTTAAAACATAATAATGCCCAGTTGAAGCATCAACTGTTTTTACTTTTAAAACTTCACTATCTTTTAATATTGCATCATAAATCATATAGTTACTATCAGTACTTGGCACAGCAGAATAAGCTGCATTCTCACCAGTTCTAACAATAAAATAATATTTACCTTCAGCAGTCTTAACAACATTCTCATCAAATAAAGCAACAACACTTGAAGTAAGTGGCGAAGCCATACAATTTTGTTCATTAGAATATTTTTGTCCAATAGATAACTCATATACACTACCAGACTCCATAATCGCATGTTTTCCAGTTAAGAATCTAACTTTATCGTAATCAACATCATCAAGTAAAGCATCACACTTTAATTCAGCACCAGAAAGTGCAAATCCTGAATGTCTTATATCTCTTGTAGTACTCGCATACATTGCATCACACCCTGAACAAATAAATGCAAGTAATAATAATAACCCCATTACTTTTAATCCTTTTTTCATAAACACCCTACCTTATACATAAAGTATTATATCTTGATTATATCGTAAACAAAAATCAAAATCAATAAATCAGTTTTTTAAAATAAATTTTACATCAAACATAATTTGTCAATTTACATAAAAATTATTTTTTTCTAAAAAACATCATTGACAAACATTTCTATATATATTATATTTATATTGTAATCTCGGTGACGAAAACATTTAGATTAGCCAAAACTAGTTTAAATATCGTGAAAATTGGGAGCGAATGCTTTAAAGTAATAGCTTATCAAAGGCCGAGATGCTGTAACCAAGTAGAGAGAAAGAAAACTCTATAGGTAAGATGATCAAAATTTAATACTGATAATATTAAAGATTGATTAACCTATTAAACTCGGGACATAATTTTATATAATGCTGAAGTTAAAATTTAATTAATATTTATTTACATTACTATCTAAATATTAATAGTTTAATGCCAGGTGTTTTATAAATCTCTAGAATGTCTTTTCTTTGGAAATGTTATGTATAACATTTCCTTTTTTTGTTGCCCAAAAGAAAAAATAAACAAACAAAAAAAAGTTCAAGAATTAACTTGAACTTTTTCCGATTTAAATATTTTTATAAGGAAAATTTATTTATATAATATTCAAACTATGAATTTAATTTCAATAAAAAGGATAATAGTAATGACCCTATTATCCCAAAAAGAATTATACACTTTTATAATCATTCTTTTGTCAACGGATTAGAATCTGATAAATTCTAATCCTTCCTGGTTTACAGGGGGCTAATTTATATGTCATTTGAAACTAGCCACTTATCAAAGTAAAGTTTTTCCATCTCTACTGTAACCTCTAGCACATAGCCGGTAAGATTCATATTTCCATATAATTTTTTTATTAACTTTTTTCAACTATTGATAATGGTCCCCCTGGTCATCAAAACAGCTATGATTGGTCGCCTGTACAGCTATATATAGTCGACTGCCCATTAGGTTTACAGCTATATATAGTCATCAACAGCTTATACTGGTCATTTACAGCTAGTTGCTAGTCCTTACTACAGCTACTATTGGTCGTTCTACTTAACAGCCAATCTTAGTCGCGAAGTAACTTCTTTTAATCATCCAAGTCGATTATGAGAGTCACAACTACAGCTAATAATAGTCAATTTTCATCAGCTATTATTAGTCATAAATAACAGCTAACACCAGTCATTATAACAGCCAACACAAGTCATCCACAGCCAAAGCAAGTCATTTCTTACAGCTATTATTAGTCGTTATTGAACAGCTAATAATAGTCCCAAGGCAGCTAACATTAGTCATTATTTTTAACAGCTAATGTTAGTCACTATAACAGCTTGCACTGGTCATGCCAGCAGCCAATTACAGTCCTCCTAACAGCCAAGACCGGTCATTGTATTTTTTACCACAAATTAGTCATTATTTCTAACAGCTAAGATTAGTCCTTACAACAGCTTATATTAGTCACAGTTTTTTGCAGCTAATATCAGTCATTATAACAGCTTTAAGGTATGTTACAACAGCCAATTATCATAATATTCATTCAGTTAATAGCTTGATCATTATAGGTCATATATGCTATATACTAACAATATCATTATAACATAGTTTGACACTTTGTCAACTGACTTTTTTAAATTAGTCCAAAATTTTTTTAAGCAATTCTTTATCATTGTAAATAGTAATGGCATGCTTCAACAATCGTACATCAAACTCATCATCATAAAGAGTTTCTCCATCAGCACCAACAATAACTTTTTGTGTAGTTTTAAACTTAATTCTATCAGCTAATCTATGATGTACATGCGGACTTTCCTCATGAGTTCCCTTTAAAACTTTAAGTAAAAGTCCCGGAATACTTGCTTTACTAACTCTATCTACAAAATAAATATCAAACATTCCATCACTTATATCAGCATTAGGAGCCATTGTCCATCCACCACCATAAGTCTTACCATTCATAATAGTAACAATAGTATATTCCCCAGTCTTCTTTGCTCCATTTAAAACAAATTCAACTTCTTTAAACTTATACTTAACAAAAGTATAAGCAATACTTGCATTATAAATTTGACTACGAGGAATTTTCTTTTCCTTCATTAGTTCAGCATTATGTCCAATCTCCGCATCAATTCCGAATGAACAACAATTTAAAAAATAAGTATCATTAACTTTACCAACATCAACAGGAAAACTTAATTCTTCTCTATCTTTAATACTCTTATAATAATCATTTCCAGAACCAGCTGGTACAACAGCTAACATATTCTTAGTACCAATAACTCCGTTTAATACTTCAAGTAAAGTTCCATCCCCACCAACACTATAAATTATATATTCACCTTTCTTATATTTTTTAGCAATCTCTGTTGCTTCATGTCCTCTAGTTGTATAAAAAATCTCATAATCAAGCCCTAATTCCGGTGCAACTCTTTCAATATTTTTACCAATTTTTTCTCCTCTACCTGCTCCACTCGTAGGATTAACTATAAATATATGTTTCATTTACTTCTCCTCCAACATCTCTAACATCTTATTTCTTAAAAGTTCATTTGCTTTTTCTAAATCCATATCACTTATATCTATTGGTTTACCAAACCTTACTTTTAAATCACTTTTAAACACTTTATATTTCCCAGTAATAACACAAGGAACAATTTTCTTTCCAGTAGCACTTGCCATCTTTACAGCCCCAAACTTAAAAGGAAGAAGACCACTCTCTTTATTTCTTGTTCCTTCTGGAAATATTCCAATGACTTCATTATTATTTAAATACTCATAAGCAACAGCCAAAGCTAAAGGATTTTTCTTATCCCTATCAACAGGAATAGCACCAAATGATAAATAAAACCATTTCATCTTACCAAGAAAAATTTCTTTTTTCGCAATAAAATGGACAATTCTTCTAGTACTATAAATCAAAATAGCCGGATCAAACGCATGAACATGATTACATGCAATAACACATCCTTCTTTTTTAGGAATATTTTCTTTACCAACAATCTTTGGATTATAAATAACCTTAGCAACCAATAAAAGAATTGGTTTAATTACATAATACATAACTAAATTTCTTTTATAACCATCATCTACTTTTTTCTTACTCATATAATTACCTCAACATAATTATACCATAAAAAAAGCAGTGACTAAAATCACTACTTAATTACTCTGCAGAGCCACATCCACACACTGGTATAACAATCGATAAATTAGAATACACTGGAGAATCGATACTATAGTCTCCAGTTAATATATCTGGAAAATCCATTAATTGTTTATAAGCACTTTGTTCTCTACAACTAGCATAACAATTAGTCTTCTGAGTTTTAACATCTGTAGGTAACTCCCAATCTACTCCATATGTAGCATCACAAGAATTAAAACAGGTATCACTTAATCTCTCAAGTTCAGCTTTTCTATTAACTAAATAACTAACTGTACTATATTTAGTAAATGGAACATACCCATCATAATACATATTACCGTTATCATCCCAATTCATATATTGAATACATATATTTGTAAATTCGCTTTTGTGTTGTTCGAAATAACTCTTAACAGTATTACCACTCTTTACACTAAAGTTTTTTCTATGGCAAGCAGGACTAACACAATCACTACACCCATGAACATAAAGTGAAACATTATAATAAACTTCAGCAGGAGCACTAGGTGTCTCTTCTTTTTTAGGTTCTTCCTTTGGCTCTTCTTTAGAAACAGATTCTGTTTTTACAACAGTTTCACTCTTAAATGGAATTGTTTTTGTAACCTTTGGCCATTCTTTTGACCATCCTTTAAATGTAAGTTTATTTCCAATTATGTTTGCTTCAGCACCAATTTCTGCAAAGGTTCCTGCTACAATCTTAGCTTCTACAGTATTTGTCATTTTATCAGTAGTCATTTCTGATTTCGCTGAAATATTACCTTTACCATAAAGACCTACACTACCAGTTCCAAGTAAATTAACCATATTTAGAAGTTCTACTCCCGCTTTCGCAGTAACTCCAATTCTTACTTTTCCTTCTGCCATTGCTTCCGCAGTCATCTTATTTTTAGTTGATGCAGTCGCATAAAATTCTTTTTCAGTAGAATATCCAAAAGATGCTTTTGTAGTATTAGTTAAATTAGAACTAATGTTACCTTTAATATCAAAATCTAATAATAAGTTTGTTGTTAAAAGAATTTGAATTCCAGGAATACCAGATTCAACTGACACTTCTCCAAACTTCTTATCTAAACCATAATCATCTTTTTCAATTTTATATAACTCATCACTTAACCAGTTAATACCTGTCTTATCCGCAGCTAAAGTACTAAAATTATTCTTTATTTTATCAAGCGTTTCACTTTCAGTCTTAATGCCAGTATTAATAGATTGTCTTATTTCAAATTCAATTCCAACATCCCAAGTAACAATTGATTCAAAATTCTCATAAGCTTTTGCTTTAATTCCAACCTCATATCCCGTACTTAGTTTATGATGTTTTAAGAAACTCTTATTAAATACTTTATCCCCTGGATCAGTTTCTAATGTAACTCCAAAAACAACTTCTTTATCTTTTTTATTATATTTAGGATATGTCACTTTTACTTTAGCCGCTGCATCAACGTCTAACATTAAACTATCAACAATTGACTTCTTCGCAACACTTGCTAAATAAGCAGCAAATTCTTCATTTACCTCAATTTCTGATAAATCAAGATATTCCATATTATAATAATCAAATTTACTAAATACTTCTTCTAATTTTGGAATCTCTACTTCATAAGTACCATCACTATTTACTTTAGTAATCTTATAAGCAGCTTTTGGATTATTATTACTATCTTCTGTAACTAGTATTTCCCCTACTTTTAAATTCTTTTTAGTCTTAACAACATTATCATTTACCTTAACACTATCATTACTAGCCACTTCAACATTCTTAGTATATTTATGTGATTGACTAGCAATACGAATAGTACTAAATGTAACAATATTAGCCTCACTTAACTCACTATCATTAAACTTACCATTTGTAATTTTTAATGTATAAGTTTCACCTTCATCCCAACCCTCTTCAGTTGGTTTGATAACTACTTTCCCTTTACTTTTTTCTTCAATTACATGAACTTTCTTTTCATCTTCATCAAGTACTTCATAACTAAAATCATCTTGAACTAAAACTTCAAAACTTTCATCTAAAGAAGCACCCATCATATAATAAGTTCCATCATCGAGCATTGAAACTATTGGTTCCGATTCTGCTAACTTAGTTTTCTTAACATCTCTCATATAAGAAACTAAAAATAACAAACCAATAATAAAACCAATTACTAATAAAGAAATAATTATTACTAATTTCTTATTAATTTTTGACTTTTTCTTCTCATCTTTTTTACTAGTTTTAATCTTTCTCTTAGATTTAACTTTTTCTTCAAGAACATCTTCTTTTTTAACTTCTTTTTTCATAAACTTACTCCTTCATTATAAAGGATATATCACGACAAATTTTAAAACAACCTACTTGTAATGAACAGTATTTTTTTTGTAAAAAAAAGCAAGCTATTTGCTTGCATCAAAAATCATAATTGTAATAGTAAAATTATTATCATCATGACTAATATTTATTTCTCCATCATACTTCTTAACAATCTCTTTTATAATCTTAAGTCCATATCCATGTTCTTCATTTTTACGTGACTTAATCTTTTTATCTTTATAATTAACTTTTCCATCATAACTATTTCTACATTCAATAATTATATTGCCTAGTTTTTTCTTAATACTGAATTTAATAATCTTATCGTCTACTAAAGAACTATTCTCAATCGCATTATCCAAAATATTTGTAAATAAATTTGATACATCAATATCTTCCATAAAACTAATATTGTTTTTAACATCAACTTGCATTTCAATTCCCAACTCTTTAGCTTTACTAAACTTTGTATTTAAAACAATATTTAATATATCATTATTAGAATATTTAACTAATTCATACTGTTTTAAATCTTCATCAATTTTCTTAATAAATTTTTCACGATCTTTCTCATTTTTTAATCCATACATTACACTAATATTATTCTTAATATCATGATTAATTTTTCTAATTTTTTCTTCTTTAATTTTCATTTCATTATAATACTCTAACTGCATAACTTCTTTTTCTTTTAAGAATTTATTCTCAGCTTCAGTCTTATTAACTTCTTGATAAAACTTTAATCTACTATAACTATATATCATTAAGAATACTGACACTATAAATGAAACAACTCCAGTAATAACCATATTCTTAGACTCAGGCATAAAATACATCGGTATATTACAAGTACATACTAAAATTACTGAAAATAAATTAATTAAAAATATTACTTTTGTTTTAACTTTCTTTCTATTTATAAAAAGTAAAATCATTATTTCTACAAAAGTTAATACCGTATAAGCATAACCCTGTGTACAAAAAGACGAATATATATCTGAACTAAATATCTCTAATAATTCTTCATATGGCATAACATTAAAATCATGAAATGATATATTATGTTTTGCCATCATCATAGAATTAAGAGAACCATTTACAACCATATTTAATATAGACCATAAAAATGGAGCCAAAAATCTTTTCCATTTTTTATCATCTGAAAATATAAAACAAGATGCAAATATTCCAATAAATAAAATATCTTGCCTAAATTCATATGTAGTAATATTTAATCTACAAATAAAATAAACAACTAAATAAAATAAAAACCATTTCCATACTGGAAATTTACTATTATTTCTATCTTTTAAAATACTAGAAAGGAAAAAAGCTGTTGTAAATAAACTCACAACAGTCATTAAAATACCCATTCCTTCTAAATACCAATTATCAAAATTATAAAGATGCATTCTCTACACTTCCTCTTTTACATAATTAAATATTTCATTTTTTACTTTACTAGCATTATTTCTACTAATTGGAATTATCTTACCGTTTTCTAAAATCAATTGATTATTTTTATAACTTTTAACTTTATCAAGATTAACTAAATAACTTTTATGTGTTCTTAAAAATCTTCCCTTTAACCTTTCTTCCATATCACTAAGTTTAGCATAACTAACTAACACTTCATTTTTCAAATGAATATTAACAAGTCTAACATCACTTTCAATATAAAAAATATCGTTTATTTTTATCTTTCTTGTTTCTCTTACAGTCTTTACTACTATAACTTTATTTTCATTATTTATTTTTTCAATTGCTTTTAAATATGCTTTTCTAATTTTTTCTTCATTCAATGGTTTTTTTACCAAATAAACTAAATCTGTTTCAAAAACATCCTCAACATATTCATCATATCCTGTTATATAGATAAGTTTAGTACCATTTAAATAATCTTCATTTTCTTTAATAAGTTCTATTCCATTTACATCTTCAAGTTTAATATCCATAAATAAAATATCACATTTTTTTGTTTTTATATCTTTTAATAAACTACTATAATTTGTATATCCATAAATATTATCTTTATCGGTACAAATTTCTTTTAAAATATTACATAATGTTTCTACTATAACTTGTTCATCATCCAATACAAATATATTCATGAATCTCACTCCCTAAGGCTTATTATACAACTATTTTACATTTCTTTGCACTACCAGAAAATACAAAAAAAATACACTTCATAACGTGTATTTTTTATAATGCATAAAAATATACTGCAAAGAAGAAGCAAACACTTGCTGCTATACAGAATAAATGAAACATTGAATGCATATATTGTTTCTTCTTACCAACCCCGTATAATATAGCTCCAACTGTATAAGTTACTCCTCCTAAAAGTAATAACATAATTCCAAAATGATTCATATTCTCCCATAATGGTTTAAATGTAACAATAATACACCATCCCATTATTAAATATAAAACCATAGATATCTTTTTAAACTTTATCATATCTAATGAATTTAGAATAATTCCAAGTATCGCACATCCCCATACAAATCCAAATATCCACCAACCTATTTTAAGTGGTAAAACACATAAACAAAATGGTGTATATGTACCTGCAATAAGTAAAAATATTGAACAATGATCAATAATTCTAAAAATTCTTTTAGCATTGTTTCTAGCAAGTGAATGATATAGACAACTCATTACATATAAAATAATTGATGAAATACCATAAAATAATGAAGATAATAAACCAAGACCAGTATCAGCTTTAATTATACAAAGAATCAATGCCGCAATAGATAAAGCTGCTCCCACTCCATGAGAAATTGAATTAACTAACTCTTCACCCAACTTATATTTAGGTAAATCTATCTTCTTAGCTAACTTATTATTCTCTTTCTTATATTCCTTTATAACAGCCATTAAATCTCCTAAACTGTTAATACATATTTCATATGTTTCATCTTCATCTTTCGCAGTCTTCTTTACCTCAGCACTCTTTTCCATTAAATCATTAATAATTTCTTCTTTTAATTCTTTAACTTCTTCAGTATCAGCCAATTTTTTAAATTTTTTATTTAAATACTTCTCAAATTTTTCCTTCATATTATTTATCTCCTAATAGTAACTTATCTAATATTTGCTTATTATTATTCCAATCTGCTTTTTTCTCTTTTAAATACTTTTTACCTAAAGAAGTTATTTTATAATACCTTCTTCTAGCAACATCAGGATTATCATTCCAATAAGAAGTAATTAGTCCCTCTTTTTCCATTCTTTTAAATGCCAAATAAATTGTTGCATTCTTTATATCCATCGCATTATTAGTTCTTTCAATAATAGATTGAGAAACTTTATATCCATAAGAATCTCCTTCTAATAATACATTTAATATAATTGCATCTGTAAACCCTCTTAATATTTCTGCATTCATATTAATCTCCTTTGTATAACGACATTACATATATATTATCACACCAACTAAATAATTACAATTAAAAAGGGTTGTCTAACAACCCTATTGCATAAGCATCCATTCAATTAAATCAGACTTATTATCTTTATTACTATCAATATTAAATACATACTTAGGAACATTACCATGCCATGTATTAACAACAATCATTTTATCACTGCCATAAGTATTACTAAATGTTTTAGTTGCATACTTATAACTAGTCTCATCTTCACCCGCAGCAACAGTTCCAACATATCCAATTAATGGGACATTTTTAAATTGATTAATATCAATTGTTGAAGGAGTTGCCTTATAAGGACTCATAAATACTAATGCAGAATAAAAATTACTTTTTCCATCAGCAATATTAAATATCCCTTGAGCACCCATACTATGACCAGCTAATATTATTTTATCTGTATCAATATTCTTTTCTTTTAAAATTTTATCAACTAAAGTATATACCTTTGCTTTATTCTGTTGATTATTCCAACTACCATGTTTTAATAACGGACATAAAATATAAGCATTAAATCCTTCTAATTTCCAATCTTTCATATAACTTAAGAAATTATTTTTAAATTTAGAATTATCTGCACCTACACTTCCCGACCCATGTAACCAAATAATTAAAGGAGTTTTCTTTCCATTACTCGCAGTAGATGGAGTATATAAACCATATGCTAAATCACTATCTGTTTTAAATTGATAATTAAAAGTTATACTCTTATCAGAAGTAATAAATTCATTCTTATCAACAATATTACAACTAACACTACTCTTATTACCAACAACATCATATATATCTACATTAGCACTAGTAATTTCTGTATTTATTTTAATACTATTACTTGAATAACTATTACCATTAACTACATAAGAGCCAATCTTAACATTGTCACTGGCATTAACAGTAATATAACTAACTCCATCTTTAAAATAACCACTACAACTACCAATAGGTACTTCTCTATCTATATTTTCAACAACTATACTTTTCTCTTTAACAACACCATTTTTATTAAACAATTTAAAAGTATAAGTTCCATTATTACTAATAGTAAAACTACAATTCTTCTCATTAGTAGTTATTCCATTAGGTAATAATAAATAATCAAAATACTCATCATCAACAGAAACATTTATTTTTACATCACCATTAGTATAATTTAAATTTTCTAAAGTTAAATTAAGATCAACTTTCATAACAATAATATTTCTAACAACACTTGTTGTTATACCAGAAGAATTCTTAACTGTATAAACAACTTGATACTTCCCAGGTTTCTTATTATCAACATTATGAGTAACTTTAACTTTCTTCTTTATATTCCCATCCACTGTATCAATAGCAGTAAAACCTTCTTCTTTATAATTACCATATAATTCAATATAAATAGTTTCATTTCCTTTTAAAGTAATAGTGGTTTCACCACTTTTTTTATTTATATTATCTTTATCAAAATTTTGATTATTCACACTTGGTTTATCAATAACTTTAACTACTCTTTTTACATAAATATCATCTAACTTATAAACAATTTCATATTTACCTGTTTTACTAATATTAACGTTATTAATTACTTCAATGTTTTTACTTAAATCTTTATTATTACTATCATATGCTTTCGCACCAGGGTCATTATAATTACCATTCTTATATACAACTACATTACTATCACCATTAAGTTCAATTGTATAACTAACATTTTCCCTAGTTCCAATAAAAATTGAAACCAAAACTATTAATAAAACTATACCTACAGAAATACAAATTATTGTATTTGATGAAACATTATATTTTTTCTTTCTCGTATTCTTTGTCATACTAATACCCCGTCGGATAAGAACTTAAATGACCATACGTACTAATTAAATTCTCTCCCTTAATAATTGTATAACCATTAGTAGTTGTATAATAATGCTTATTCATAATCATTCCAACTTTTTCTCCATAAGCTTCAGCAATTATAAATGCATCACTTGTTTTACCAACAATTAAACTAACATGGCCATCTCTTCTAATAACATCTCCTACTTCTCCATTTTCTTTAGTAAGTGGAAGACCTTTCCAATAATAATAAGTATTATTTAAAATATCTTGATAAACAATTCCCGTATTATGGAATGACCAATTAACAAAACCATCACAATCCATTCCATAATAGTAATAACCTTCATAAGTAGGATTTTCATAATACATTCCCCAAGAACCATATGCTCCTATCGAACTAGTTTTACCACCTCTCCAATAAGGAACTTTTATTCCATATTTTTGAGCAAGTACAACTTGTAATGTAACTCCTGCTGTCGCAGCACCTTTCTTAGTATAAAGACCAGCAGCTCTAACAGATCTCGCCATTAATTTATTAAACTCTTCAATTGAACTTCCTCTACTTTTTAAGAAATCACCTAACTTAGTTCCTTTTAAAACAGTATAACCACTCATTGTCATAGGAATAACACTATTATCTAAAGTAATTGTTTTATATCCACTAACATTACCATAATTATCCTCAGCCCAAACATAAGTAGTTCCAGGAAGTCTAACCACCTCTATACTTCCATTACTTGTAGCTACATAACCACCACTATTTTTATTAGGTAAATTCTTATCATAACTAAAATAATATCCACTAATAGACGCATTTATAGTACTAGCTTTTACTGTAACTAAAATTCCATCATTAGTAACACTATCAACATTAACACTAGAAGTTACACTACATTTACAACTAGCACTATTACCAGATGCATCATATACAACAACATTATTATCACTAACAAATGAATTAACACTAATAACATTAGTTGAATAATTTTTACCATTAACAACATAATTACTAATTCCAATATTATCATTAGCACTTACAGTAACAATAGTTTTTCCATTTTTATATTCTGCTTTACAAGAAGCAGTAGGACTAACTTTATCAATATTATTAACAGTAATACTCTTTTCCTTTATAACTCCACCCTTATTAAATAACTTAAAAGTATAAGTACCATTTTGTTTAACAGTATATGTACAACTTTTATCTTTTGTACTAACACCATTAGGAAGAATTAAATAATCAAAATATTCATCATCAACATTAACCTTAATACCAACATCACCATTAGTATAATTAGAATTACTTAATGATAAATTTAAATCAACTTTCATAACAATAATTTGTCTAGAAATACTAGTTGTAATACCACTAGAGTTTTTTACAGTATAAACAACTTGATAAATCCCTGGTTTCTTATTATCAACATTATGAGTAACTTTAACTTTCTTCTTTATATTACCATCCACTGTATCAGTCGCAGTAAAACCTTCTTCTTTATAATTACCATATAACTCTATGTACACAGTTTCACTACCCTTTAAAGTAATAGTAGTTTCACCATTCTTTTTACTTACACTATCTTTATTTTCTTCATCATTATTAGTAATTTGATTATTAACACTAGGTTTATCAATAACTCTAACTACTCTCTTTACAGAAATATCCCCTAAAGAATAAATAATCTCATATCTTCCATTTTTGTAAATATCCACATTATTAGTAACTTTTATTTCATTTGATAAATCCTTATTGTTTGAATCATATGCTTTCGCACCAGGATCATCATACTTACTTCCTTTATAAACAGTTATACTACTATCACCATTAAGTTCAATGGTTTGAGTACTAGAATTATTTTTACCAATAAAATATGAAAATAAAATAATCATTAAAATAATCAAAATAAATATAATGACTATATTATTTGATGAAATATTTTTCTTCTTTCTATTCTTCTTTTTACTCATATTATCCACCATATAAATCATATCATAAAAAATAAAAAAAGCCATTAATTAATGGCTTTTAATTACATAATTTCTATTTCTTTTTTCTCTAATTTTTTATTTACACTTTCTTTTAATAAAGAATAAACAACTGAAGCCAATGGAAGACCTATAAGCATTCCAAGTACCCCAAATAAATTTCCACCTACTGTAATAGCAAGTAATGTCCAAAGTGGTGATAACCCAACTGACTTACCAACAACTTTTGGGTAAATAACATTTCCTTCAATTTGCTGAATAATTACAAATACAGCTACAAAGATTAATGCTTGAATTGGATTAGTAATAGCAATCAAAATAGCTCCAACTACACAAGCAATTAATGCTCCAAATATTGGAATAAGTGCTGTAACAGCAGTTAACACTCCAATAAGTAATGCATATGGGAATCCACATAATAAACAAACTACAAATATAATTGTTCCAAGAATAACTGCTTCAACACATTGTCCTGAAATAAACTTACTAAATGTTTTGTTTGTAAGAGTTGCGACCTTCATAATCTTATTTGCTTTTTTCTTTTCAGTAAATCCATAAATTAATCTAGTCATACCATCAACTAATTTTTCTTTTTGACCTAACATATAAATAGCAAAAATAATACCAGTAAAAATATAAACAAAACCATCAACTATTCCACTAACAAATCCAACTATACCATTAACAATATAAGTTAAAACACTAGATACAATTCCAGAAACATTTCCACTTTCAGCAAAAACACTTTCAATTTCTTTTTGAATATCTGGATATTTATCTAACATATCAATAACAAAATCTTTTCCACTTTCAACAAGTGCCGGAACACTGTTCATTAATGATTCAATATTTTCAATTAATTCTGGTATCAATAAAAATGCAATAAATCCAACTATACATAATAGTAAAAGTAAAGACAAAACTATTGAAACCGCTCTAATTAATCCTTTATATTTATCCTCATATTTATCAGGAATAACTTTCTTTAATAAATTTTCAACCTTAGTCATAGGAATATTTAAAACATATGCAATAGCAGCTCCTAAGATAAATGGAGAAAATACTGTATATATATTTCCTAACATTTTAAATATTAATTCAAGATTATTTAATCCCCAAAAAGCTAATACACCTGCAAAGACTAATATAATCCATTTTTTCATTTCATTAAGACTTTCACCTAACTTCATATATATTCCTCCTAATGATAATATTATACACTATTTTTTTATACAAAAAAAGAACTAACTTTAAGTTAGTTCTAAATATGAAAACATTTTTTCATAAACACTAATAAAAAGTCTTTCCCCTTTAAAAAATGTTTTATAGAAACAGCTAAAGAATTAACTTCTACTTCTAAATTCTTTAATAATTCAATTACTCTATTTTTCTTATTTAACTTTGGATACATAAATCCTCCTATAGTAAATTCTATTTAAGTACTTCTTAAGTATACTATATAACATCATTATATACAAGTTAAAAAAGCGGACAAATCCGCTTAAATAATATTTTCAACAAATTCACTACTTAATAGTTTTTGTATTGCTATCTTTTTCTTTTTATTAATAATATCATCAACTATTTCTATTTCAACAGCATCCCATAATAATACCCAAGCCCCAATAATAACTACTTCTTTTAACACCTCGAATTTTATAATCGAAGAAAGACATAAAGCAATAACACCCATTATTAAGAAACTTAACTGTTTTACATTATTAGTATGAGACTTATATTCATTTTTAATAAAACTATCATCAAGCGCTTTTTTAATTAATTCAGCACATTTAATATTACCTTTAATACCATTATTAATAACTACTTTTAAAGTATCACCTTTTTTTAACTTAGGAGTAGAATCAAGTATATACTGAATAAGTTCTTTAGAAACTTTTTTCTTATTATAACAATCAAATAAATCTTCTTTTTTATCTAAATCTATTTCCAAAATCTTTTCCATAATAATCTCCTATCTAATCATAAAATAAGCAATAACACCAAATAATACTAACATTCCAATTACCAGTAATAAATTTAAACTACTAGAAAAGCCTCCATCAGATGAAGAACTACCATCCCCATTTGAACCAGTATCAGCAGGTTTATATACAAGTGTCTTTGGTTTTTCATCTATACTTGCAGTTGCGGTTTTAGTAGTTTCTTTACTTTCTCTAAATTCATCTATTGAACCATTGGCTCTTTCAATTGAAACAGGATCACTTGAAGTTTTTACTTCAGTTAAACATCCTACAACTTGAACAAATTCTTCTTTTGTTTCACAACCAATTTCATGAGCTTCATTTAAAGATACTTGGGCTCTATCAACTGCCTTTTCTCTTGCTTCACAAGTTTCAATTATTCTTTCTTTTCTAAGTTCCCATTTAGCTCTTAAAGTTCTTTTTTGTTCTTCTGTATATGAAGAGTTATCATCAAGTGCAGCAATCTTTTCATCCATTTTTCTAAGTCTTTCACTACTATCTGCAATAAACTTTTCCCGAGAATAACTTAACACTTCTCCAATTCTTTCGTAAGCATTATCTCCTTCTGCAATATCTACACCAGAAATAAGCATTTGAATCATACTAGTTTCATGAGTAACTGCTGTTTCTAAAGATTCTTCATAAGCACCTTGTAAAGTTAAATTCTCTTCTCTAGCAATAACAGGGTCATACTCATCACTAACAAATTTTAATTTTGAAGTATCTATTTTTCCTTCAACCAAATCTCTATCTTCATCAATAGACATTATATGTCCTGGATGATGAGCATCTACTGCATAAATTACTTCATTACCTACTTCACTAGCAATATTCCAAAATAATGAATGTGGATATGCAAACTCAGAATCAATTCCTTCTTGATACTCTTTAGCACCACGAACATTTAACTCTAATGGAATCCCCATCTCTTTTGCTTTTTTACAAATCATTAAACTTGCTGTTTTGGCATTTTCCATAAATAAAGCATAAGACTCATCACTGCTGCAACTACTTCTTTCAAGCATAAAATAATCTGGATGAGCAACTATATCATAAATACCGGTTCCCATTGCCTCACAAACCATTTTTGCATAAATTAGCGGATATTCAGGATTATCTTTACTACTAACAATACCCATACCACTTTGTACATAATGTTGACCTAAAATCATATAATCACAAGATTTTCTTAACTCTGCTAAATAACCTTTTTTACTAGGATCATATTCAGCTTCAAAACCACATCTTATTACCATATCTGGATTCTCTTCTTGTAATTTCCTAATTGAAGCAATATAACCATCAATTTCACTAACATGCATTCTTTTTCCTTGTTGCCAATTTTCTAAAGTACTAAATGCCACATGATCAGAAAAACCAATTCTACTTAATCCTTGATTTCTAGCGGCTAAAACATAAAGCTCATCACCAAGTTCACTAGCATGACCACATCTACTAGTATGTCCATGATAATTAAAATTTTGCTTACGAACTGATTTTGCCATTTCTGCAGATTTTGGAACCATTCCTTCAGTAAACATTCCACCATGTAAACTAGATATAAATTCTTCCCCATTTTTATGAGCAATTTCATTTGCTAAAGTTACTCTAAAGTTTTGACTATCAGTCTTACTCCAAATAGTAAAACCACGAATATTACATTCATCTTTTAATTCTTCAATAACATCAAATACTTCATTGATTTTCTTTTGTCTTAAAACCTCAATTTGTTCTGGGCTAAGACCTTCAACACCACTTGTCATAGCTAAATCAAACTCAGTAATTTCAATTGGTAAACCAAGTTCTTTTAAAGCCAAGAACATATTTCTAATTTCTTCTTTAGAAACATTATTATCTATATGCATTTGTGTTCCAATACTATCAATAAGTTGAATACCAAGACCTTTACTATAATCTTGAATTCTTCTAATCAATTCAATAGTCGCAGGCAACTTTTTAGGATCTGTTAAATGATCATCGTTATACATAAAATCAACATTAGGTAAATTTCTTCTAGCCACTTGCATTACTTCACAAATATCTTCAACAGTTAAATGTTTCAACCAACCAGATTTTATGTTATCAAAATCAGTAGCTTCCATATCTTGTGGAATATCTCCTCTAACCATATAAGGAACATCACCACTCATTGGATGTCTATTAAGAAGTTCATTAAATACATCAACACTTCTAACGACATCAGGATATTCTCCCATAATTCTAGTAACCGAATCCACATAAGTCTCTAATTTTTGACGAGCAATCGCAGTTGAAGTACTATTTTGTTCTAGATTATATATTTCATCTGGACAATCCATATAAAACATTAACGCATTCATACGTACAGTCTTGCCCATACTCTTCGCATATTCTAAAGACTTTCTTAATCTTTCATCTTCAAAACTACCATCTTGAAGCATAACTCTTCCATACTTACATTCTTCATCTACTGTAATAGAATCATAAAAATATCTAACTTGTTCAGAAAGTCCTCTATAAAATTCAACACTAGTTCCCTTAATCCCTTCTTTTTCAATAGGATCAAACTTCCAAATAGTTTTAATCATTTCATGACATCTTTCTTCTCCAAAAGCATTTGTTAAAGCTGAAACAATCGCTCCATGACCATTTTCTTTATTATCTCTAAGAATTTGTTGAACTATAACCTTTTCCTCATTAGAAAGTACTCCACTACCAAATAAATATTCAACTTTTCTAAGTAAAGCTAAATCATTATTTTTTATATAATCGTTTCTAAAACTTAAACTATCTAAATAACTATCAAATACTCTTTGTCTATATTGAGAAAAATCCTCATTTTCTAAAATTGCAGGTAATGAAATATTACTCATATTTCCAACTGCTCTTTCTAACTCAGAAAAATCATTACTACATGCAATTGCCATTAAATCAATATCTTGTATATGTAAAGTTATTCCTTTATGTTGAACAGATAAATTTTGTAAATTTCTCGCAACATCAAGACCTTCATTTAAAGTCATTTCTGTTTCATGAGAAACTCTAATACTACGTTCAATATTTAAAACTTCATTTCTTACTTGTTCAATTGATCCTTCACTAGAATGAAGTTTACTAACTATATCATCAATTTTACTTGAATCAACAGAAATTCCTTCTTTTCTTAATCTTTCACAAGCTTGAATTACTAAATCTTTTATAATTGTAAATCTATTATCCATGTTCAACACTCCTACACTAACATTATAACTTAATTTACAAAGAAAAAAAACTAACAATTGTTAGTTTTACATCTATAAACTTTTACTCTTAATTTTAGCATCCAAGTTTTTAACACTTGCTTTAATATCATTTTGTAATTGATTAGAATCCATTGTTAATAATCTATCTTTAAAAAATTCTAAACATTCACTATCAGTAAATTTAGCATTTGATAAATAAATATACATTTGTGCCTTACCACCAAATATTTCATCGATAAGTCCAGGTTCAAAACATAATGCAGCACATACAACTGTTTCTACATTACCAGATTCTTTAATACCTCTTAGCATTTCATCATATAAACCTTTTTGAATAGTTTTCTCTCTCAATCCATATAACGAAGCTACTTCTGTCTCACTATCTGGCATAACTGCACCAATAGCTCTTACACCAAGCGATACAAACTCATCATCAGCTACATCATTAACCTCTAAATATTGACATATTAGTGGTGTTTGATCGCATACTTTAATTCTTTCTTCTGCTTCCTTCTTAAAGTCAGCATCATAATTACCAAAACCATAAATAATCTCCAAATCCCCTTCAAATTCCGCAATATCTTCAAGTAACATCTCATGAAGTGCACTTACATCTAACTGTTTTCTTTCATCGTCAGATAAAGACTTATAAAAATCAAGTAAAGTTTTATATACTTCTTTTTTATTACCCCTATTAATATTTCCAAGTGTTATATCAAACACTCTTTGTTTACTCATATAACCACTCCCCTCAAATGTGGCTACATTATATCATAAAAACGAAAAAAAAGCAACCATTTGGTCGCTTATCTACTATATGGTGCCGAAAACAGGACTTGAACCCGTAACCTACTGATTACAAATCAGTTGCTCTACCAATTGAGCTATTTCGGCAGATGGTGCTCGTATCCGGACTTGAACCGGAACTCTATCGCTAGAAGTGGATTTTGAGTCCACCGCGTCTACCAATTCCGCCATACGAGCGGGGTACGAATAAATTATATATCATATTCCCAAAAACATGCAAGCATTTTTTATTAACTTTTTTTATTTAAATAAACTAATCGTTTTACTCCATCACATTGGAAAGCAGGATCGACATCTCCTCTTCTAATTCTTTCAATCATACCAAACCTATAATTATAGGCATCCTCAACATTAATATTCCCAATATTTTTAATACCACGACTATTAAGTCTATCAAATCCCTTATGTAATAATTCTTGATATTGTTCACTTAATATTGCATCTTGATACTTAGCAACTAACTCCTTAAAACCAGCTTCTTTTACACCAGTATCAAACATAAAAATTTCTGATGCTAATTGAACAGCATCACCATAACTTAAATCTTCATATTTCATTAAATAATCAATCGCATTACCATTTGTATGACACGCAAAACAGTGCATTAAATTTTTTAAATCAGTAACTCCCATTGAAGGAGTATGTTCAACATGAAATTGACATAAAAACATATAACTATTATCACCATACATCTTTATCTTAGGGTGAGTATTATTAGCAACAGCTAAAGGAAGTAAATATGCATGTTCCTTAATATATTTAAGTTGTTCAGAACTAAGACCTGTTGATAACTTATTATAATCAATTTCATCAATAACACTACAAACATTACCATATAAAATTTCTTCATTTTCACCAGCAACTTCAGAAGAAAAATATGAAGAAATTTTCTCATCTAATCCAACAGTCTTTTCTTTAAAAGAAAGATAATCTTCATATGTTAAAACACCACTCATACCCTTTTTATACATTTCTTCTACCGCAGCATAAAAATCATTATTTAAATAATCATAATTACCATAAGTTCTTCTTAATGCAGTTAATAACTCTCTTTCAATTTGCTTAAGAGCATTATAATCATCTATAGTTATACCTTCTCTTTGTCCTTTAGAAACTATATTCGAAAACCTAGCATCCATATCTAAAAAAGTCATCTCAAACACTTCCTTTTTTCGAATTATTATACACTAAGCAATAATCTTTTCAAATAAAAAACTTAACAAAATGTTAAGTCTTTTAATTTAATTCATCTTCTACATATTTTGAAGTATATAAATCAGATTCATTATCTTCTTCTACACCTTCATTTTCTTCTAAGAAATCTCTCATATCAGGTAAATCCTCTATGGTTGCTAAACCAAAATAATCTAAGAAATCACTAGTAGTTTCATAAAGAATTGGTCTTCCTGGTAAATCACTTCTACCAACTTCTTTAATAAAACCTTTCGCAACAAGTTTTCTTACCATTTGAACACTACCCACTCCACGTAATTTATCAATTTCTACTCTAGTAATAGGTTCATTATATGCAATAATCGCTAATGTTTCTAAAGCAGATTGACTTAAAACATTAGTCTCAGGATTTTCAATTAACTTTTGATAATATTCTCTATGCTCAAACTTAGTAGTAAGTTTAAATCTATTACCTAAAAAATCTATTCTAAGACCACGATTATCATCTTCATAATCTTTTTTTAATTCCATTAATAATTCTTTGGATTCTTCTTCATTTATTTCAAGTACATCCTCTATTTGTTCGAAAGTAAGTCCATCTTCCCCAACAACAAATAAAAGTCCTTCTAATACAGCCTTTTTCAACGTACTACCTCCTCACAAATAATATCATCAAATGCCTTTTCCTGTTTAATAGTAAGTTCCCCACTCTTAGCCATTTCAAGTACAGCTAAAAATGTTGCTACTACATATTCTTTAGTTAGAACCGGAAAAAGTTCAAAAAACGATACTCTTTTTTTACTCTTTAATAATCTCTTAATATCATGTCTTCTAGAAGAAACACTTATCTCATTAACAGTAACCTTTGTCTTTAATGGTTTATTATCTTTCTTTCTAGCTAAATATCTTTTAAATGCTTCAACTAAATCATCTAAAGAAACATCAACATTAATTTCAGTTTCTTCATCAATATAATTCTTAATATTTTCAGGTGATTTTGTATATATTTCTCTTCTTAAACTTTCTTTTTCATGTAAAACTTTAGTAATTTCTTTATAAGCTTGATACTCAAGTAATCTATTAACAAGTTCTTCTCTAGGATCTTCTTCCTCCTCATCTTCTTCAACAGTTTGTCTTGGAAGTAACATCTTACTTTTAATCTCAAGTAATTCAGCCGCAAGTACTAAATATTCACTCGCAATTTCTAAATTCATCTTTTCTTGAAGATCTAAATAATCCATATATTGTTTAGTAATTTCTTCAATCTCAATATTCATTATATCCATCTTACTTTCTTTAATAAGATGAAGTAATAAATCAAGTGGACCTTCAAAATCATTAATTTTAAATTCTACATTCATTAAAATCACTCCGAACTATAAATTAATTATAACATAATAAAAACCCTTATGCTATAATAATATTTAGGTGATATAAATGAAAAACTTTACTATGCGTGATGAAGAATTTATTTGTGAAAACTGTGGACAACTAGTTAACCCATTAGGATATACAGCAAGAGATCATTGTCCACACTGTTTATATTCAAAACATGTCGACATAATGCCAGGAGATAGACAAAATCCTTGTAAAGGATTACTAAAACCAATTGGTATAGAAAAGTTTAAAGATACATATAAAATACTTTATAAATGCAAATCATGTAATGAACCACATAAAAATATCATGGCAAAAGATGATAACATGGAACTAATAATTGAATTATCAAAAGCAAACTAAAAAAACTACTATTAAGTAGTTTTTATTTTTTTACACTTTTTGGTAAATATAAAAGTCTTTTACAATCTTCATAATTACCTGCTTCTAGTTTTTCTAAATCAGTTCCAAATGCTACTGCATCAATAAATGTTTGTTGATATGGATGAATATGTGAATAAGTACCGTTCGCACTTCTAACTAATCCAGTATCCCCAATAGATAACTTTAATTTAGTTCCATTTTTTATACCTAAACAATATCTAGAAATTTCTCCTAATCTTAATTCACATATTTTTTTCTTAGTTTCATAATCCTTGAACAAACTATCTTGACCTACCGTATAAAATCTATCTCTAATATAATGTAACGTATTATAAGTAGATTCATAGTCATATACATGTTTCGGATCGCGATAGAATTCCGTTAACATAGAAAGTGTCATTCCATACGGAAAGAAGAGTTCTCCATCTAACATAAATACACCGATTCTATTTCCACTTCGATAAGTTGAATCCGCTAAAAAAGTAAAATCAGAAACAGTAAAAGCTTTCATAAACTCATTCCATCTTGCTTCATCTTCTTCAGTATGTTCAACTACTCTATCACTAGAATGACTCACAAAATCATGATTGACTTTATCTATATATTGAAGTCTCTCACCAACATATTTTAATAAATCAGGATTTTCCCCAGTACAAGACCATTCATTATATAAACTTTCTAATTTAGATCTACTTAATCCATCTATAATCTTTTTCATAACCTATTCCCCTCAAATGTGCACATATTATAACACAAAAAAAGAAATATTACAATATTTCTAATTTTTTGGTTTAAAAATTAAACTAAATATAAAAGAAAAAATAATTGCTGTTGTTATACCAGTTGCAGTTAAATCAAACATCCCCATCATTAAGCCAACGAATCCATGACTATTAGTCGCAGCTAAAGCACCATGTATTAAAGAATGACCGAAACTAGTAATTGGAAGTAATGCTCCTCCACCAACATATTTTATGATTAAATCATAAATACTAAAAGAATCAAGCGCAGCTCCAACTACAACCAAAATACTTGTTATATGTCCTGGTGTAAGTTTTGTATTATCTAAAATAATTTGTGAAATCATACAAACAAATCCACAGAATAAAAATGAATTAAGTAAAAGCATTATACCGCCTCCAAACTAATTGCATGAGCAATTGATTTAATATTTTCTTTTTGAAAAACCATTGTCGGAGAAAACAAAGCACCAGTTGCAATCAATAAAACTCTTTTTAATTTCTTTTTCTTCAACTGATCAAATATATAAGAAAAATTAACTAAAGCACTGCAAACAGGACCAGAACCCCCCGCATTAACTTCTTCTTGTTCTTTTAAATCATAAAGCATAACTCCACAATCATTATAATTATTAGATAAATCAACATCATGTACATTAAACATATAATTTTCTAAAATAGCTTTTCCATATATTCCAAGATCCCCTGTTAAAATAAGATCATAATCATCAACACTTCTACCAGTTTCTTTTAAATGCGTAAGTAAAGTTTCACATGCTGCTGGTGCCATAACTCTTCCCATATCATTTACATCATTTTGACTATAATCAACAATTTTACCAAGAGTTGCACAATCAACCCTTATAGAACTTTTCTCATTCGTTAATAAACAAGCCGCTCCACCTGTTGCTGTAAAAGTTGCTGAAGATGGTCGAGGAGCTCCATACTCTATTGGATTTCTAAATTGTTTTTCACTTGCTAAATTATGACTAGAAACAACTAAACAAGCATTTTTAACTCTTTTATCATCAATAAAATTACTAGCTATTATCATCCCTAAAACACTCGTACTACAAGCTCCATAAATACCAATAAAAGAATCTCCTACACTATAAGTACCATAAGTAGAAGCAGTAATCTGATTTAATAAATCTCCACCAATTGTAAGTTCAATATCCTCTTTCTTTAAACCAGTTTTTCTAAGTAACAAAACCAAAGCATCTTTAACTAACTTTATCTCTGCTTTTTCAAAAGATTTTTCTCCAAAATAAAAATCTTCATAAGTTTTATCGAAATACTTCTTTAATGGTCCATTTTTCTCAAATGGACCAGCGACAGTAACTCCTTCTTTAATATAAACATTCTTGTAATTAAAAGTCATGAAATCACCCCTATTAAGTATCTAATCATTCCAAATATCCACGCCGAAACAACTCCATATAATATAACCGAACCAGCTAGTTTAAAAACATTAGAACCAATTCCATATATTGGTCCCTCATTCTTATAATCAAGTGCAGCACTTGTCATTGAATGAGCAAATCCCGTAATAGGAATTAAAAGACCACATTTAAATTTTGTAACCAACTTATCAAAGAAACCAAGCGCAGTACATAAACTCGCAATAAATATAAAAATCATAATCATAAATGTAGAGGCATCACTTCTTGATATATGAAAATTATAAAGTAGCACTTCAATAATAAACTCCCCTAACATTCCAACAAGTCCACCTACTAAAAATGCTAAAAATGCATTTCTTACTCGATGTTCTTCTGCTTTATGCATATCTGCAAACTTATCATACTTAGAATTTTTCATAATAATCACCATTACTAATATGAACAATATTTTTTTTATTCATACAAAAAACTTAAGAATTTCTTCTTAAGCTACTTTACTTTTTAACTTTTCTAAAATTTTACCTTCTCTTCTTGAAACTTGAACTTGACTCATACCAAGTATTTTACTAGTTTCGCTTTGTGTCATATCTTGATAATATCTTGCATCAATTAGTGCTTTTTCTTCACTACTTAAATTTCTAATTGCTTCTTTTAGATCAAGTACAGAATCTCTCGTTTCATTATCAAATCTCATTACCGAATTATATAATGAAACATCCTCATCATAACAAAAATCTAAACTCTTAGCTTCTTGCATTAAACTATTTACTTCACCTATTTTATCTTCATCAATTTCTAAAAACAAAGATATTTCCATATCAGTTGGTTCTCTACCTAATCTTTGTCTCATTACATCTCTACATTTTTCAATAGAACTATTTAACTTAATAACATCTTTAGAAACTTTAACACTTCTATTTTCTCTAACAAATTTAGTAACTTCACCAACTATATAATAATAAGCATAACTAGAAAATTTAACTCCTAAACTATCATCAAAATGCTTATACGCATCAATTAATCCAATCATTCCTACTTGATATAAATCATCTCTATCAAAATAACTTCCATACTTACTTATAATACTATAAACTAAATTCTCGTATTCTAATAAGTCTTCCATTATCCTCCTTAAATAGTTATATAATCAAAATTTTGACTCTCCCTTCTAATAGAACTAAATTTATCAAACTTATAATTTCTTCCCTCATACTTTTCATTAAGTCCATATAAAACTATCTTTCCACAAGAAAGAAAAATCTCCATTAACTTGTTTTCTAACCAATTAAATATATCAAATTCAATTCTCTCTATATTATTAAAATCAAAAACATAATAATTAAATCCCTGTTTATAAAATAAATAATTAATTTCCCTATCAAATTCACAAATCGTTTTTCTATTTAATACTCCCTTTAATTTAATAACAACCATTCCCTTTATAACATCTGTATCAATCTCTAACACTAATATCACCTCTCGGTAAAAATATAAAATATTAAAAAAGATTTTTCTATCAATTCGACAAAAGATGTCATATATTTCATTCGACAAAAAAAGAAGATTATTTAATCTTCTCTATTACTAATTCTTTATATCCCGTTGTATCATCAAACTCTCTTGTTAATTTATAATTGTCAATCTCAATAATTGCAATCTCAGCAGTTGAACCAACAAAGCATCCATCACTTAAATGTCCACCTACTGTTGCTCCTGTAACATCTGAAAAACTAACGTGAATATGAACTCCATCTTCAGATATTGTTCCAGTCATACTAACAATCTCATAATCAGCAACATTATGATAAAATTCTTCTCCACCAGCAAGTCTAAAATGTATTTCATAACAACATCCAACACAAGCACCAATTATACCAGCTTTAATATTATTATCTTTACAATACTCAACTATACTCTTCTTTAAGTCTTGTCCATTAGTTAATCTAAATACATGTATCATTTAATAATCGCCTCACTACATCTAATAATCATTTCTTTTAATTCATTAGTACTTGCTATAATATGAATTTCTAAACCAGAATTAGTTCTATAAACTTCATTATATAACCAATATCCATCTTCTATTCCTTCATCTAAAATAATTTCATAATCTTTAAAAATTATCATCTTATTACTAGAACCAATAACCTCAAGACTCAT
>JAGARQ010000014.1 GCA_017622175.1 Bacilli bacterium
GATGGTCTACCCTTAATTGTTGAATCTTTAGAATACATTTCTACTGGACCATATTTCAATTTCTCATCTGGAATAGTTTTATATGGATCCATAGAACCATCCATTGGAATATGATTTAAATATCCTTTTCGAGCAAATACACTATTATATAAATATGTACCTGATGCTATAAATGGATTACATTCTAATACATCAATTTGTACCTTGCCATCTTCATCGTAATATTCAAACATATCAATTACTAAACATCTTGGAAAATCTGTATCTTTAACAGAATCCATTACTTCAATAACTTTAAATTCAAAATCAGGATTAACAATTCCCACTAAATAATCATGAACTCTAGAAATATTTACTGGTCTTCCATCTACAACAAAAGCTCTAAACTCTCTCATACCATGTTTATCTTCTCTTATATCAACAACATCACTTAATATGAAATCATCATCTTGGTGTGCTTTTAACGCTTCATAAAAGCCACCTTCTTTACTAAGTAATTTTTCCATAGAAATAACTTGACTATAATTTTTATTCTTAGTTTTAAAAAATACATCCCCTACACCAAATATTTCCATTATCTTTTCTGGATTCTCTAATATTTCTCTACCAGATACAATCATATTACGTCTTTTAGTCTTAATATAATCTGGCCAATCTAAAACTTTTTCATAATCTCCTTGTTTTACCCAAGTAGATGTTCCTCCATGACTATATATTGCATTTACTAAAGCTTCTGCTTGTAATACACCAGTTCTTGGTAAAATATCAAGTCCTGTAATATCTACTTCTTTTCCATCTTGATCTAAAAATACATCTTTCTTCTCATCATAAAATAAATACTTTCCTAAATCTCTTGCATACTTTGCCTCAAGTGCAAAAGAACCAAACTCTGAAGAAAAAGCATAATACGGATATTTCATAAAAAACCCTCCTAAACACTTTAATTATAACAACAAAAAAAGCCTTTATACAAGGCTTTTTGTATCATAAGTGGTGTCCGCGAGGCGACTCGAACGCCTGACCGATCGCTTAGAAGGCGATTGCTCTATCCAGCTGAGCTACGCAGACATATCACAACTGACAAGTTAAATTATACAATAAAAGTACTTATAATTCAAGTACTTTTTTTACTTTTTTATTTTCTACTAATATTATATACTTCTTTACCATTAACTTCAAACATTACCATACTAACATCATAATTATCAAATACTGAATAACCTATTGTATAAATAACTTCTTCTAATATATTATCATTACTATCAAATAAATATTCATTAAAATTTAAAATCATCAAATCATTTTCTTCTCTATAATCAACCAGTTCTAATTTACTATTTAAAAAGCTCATCAAATTATCTTCATAAATATAACTAGTAGTTAACTCTTCAACAATAATTTTAATCTTATCCCTACTATCATTTAAATACTTAGTAACAGGAACATAATAATAACTATCATCAATATCTTCTAAATAATATAAAATAACACTAGTAATATTATCTCTAGAATTAATATCATATTCTTTATTAATACCTATATCTTTATTTAAAACCGTAGGAAGTACTTCTTTAGAATTAGGATATTCACTTAATAATTTACCTTCTACCATAATACTAACACCTTTAATATCACCAATATCTAAAACACTATAAACTATTGCTGAAATCATATCTTTTTCGAGTTTCTCAGGAACATTTAATATTTCTTTAGAAAAATCAATTGTCACTAAATCATTACCACAAAAAACATCAAGAATCTTTACATTATAAGGAATAACACCTTTTAAATTACTAGAATATTTACTATTTTCATTTTCAATTAAATTATTTAGTACTTTTAATACTTTATCTTTTAAATTATCACTATCAAATATAACATTACTCTTAACTAAATAACCATTTTCACTTAATAAATATATACTATTAGTATCAAAATTCTTATCATCTTTAATTTCAAAATTAACTCTTAAAGCATCTTCATCATTTAACATTGGAATAGAAAAAACAGTAAGCAAAACAAACATTGTTACTGTAGTTATGAAAATCTTTCTAATAGCTTTTGTTTTAATCATAACTTCCCCCAATTATTTCTTTTGAAACTTAACTGTTACAAATACTTTGTTTTTATATTCTTTTTGAATAAGTCGCATAATATTATTAGCGAGCTTATTATTATGTTCATTAGCTACACAAACAACTTCAGCATTAGCTTTATCAATTTTAACAAAACAATTTACTCCATAATCTTTTTTTATAGATTTTTCTATTTCTTCTTCTCTACTTTGTATTTCATTTAAATATTTTAATTGTTCATATATATTATTTTTTTCTTCTGTACCAAGTACATCACTAACAAGTTGTTCTTGTAAAGCATCAATTGATGTTTGTCTTTCTTCCTCTAAACTGACTCTCATCGCAAGAAGTGAATCAACCTCATCTACTGTTGCAGTAATATTTTCATTTTCACTTACTTCTACATCTTTTAATAAGTCATTAGGCATTGTAATATAATAAACACTTAATACAAGTATTAAACTAAATAATGTTAAAAACCATAAATTCTGTTTGCTAATCATACGACTCCTCCTCTTTAATTAAATTTATTCAATAAAAAAAAGAATATTCAAAATATTCTCTTTTTTTATATTAAATGATTTCTTTTCCGCATCCAGGACAGAAACGTTCACCATTAGTAACTTTGTAACCACAAGCAGTACAGAACTTAGCTTGAGCATCATTGTTAACTGGTGCATTGTTTACTGGTTGTTGGAAATTATTATTCATTGGTTGTTGGAATCCACCATTATTTGGTTGTTGATATCCAGGAGTTCCTTTTCCAAGGATCTTTTCTTCAACGAAATTCCAAACAACGTCTTTCATTGGTTTTGGTCCAACATATTGAGTATTCTTTCCACCAATTAATAACCAGAAAATAGGTGCTAAGAAATAAAGTCCAGCAGCATATCCATCTGACTTACCAAAACTTCTAGCAGTACTAACATAAAGTACTACACAGAAATAAATTGTTAATGCATAAGATGCAAGAGTAAATAATACTCCAATTACTGGAATTGCTGATAATAATCCTAATACAAAACTTCCACCAAATACAATTAGAATCCACCAAGGACTAACACCTGTAATTTGGCATAAAACGATTTGATTATAAACAGGAACAATTGCTTCCCATCCACCTTTACCAGCTTTCTTAAATGCTTTCCATTGTCCAATAATAGTACATGCTGCAACTGCTAAACCAATAAGTAAAACTAAACCAATAATTAGGAATACTCCACCTACGATTGCTCCTGCTGCACTACCCATTGTATCAATAGTATCATAAGTTGAACTATAATCGTATGTACTCATTACTTCCACTCCTTCCTTCTATTTATGAAGCAGTCTTTCAACCGCTTTCATCAAACCTAACTTCCCATATGGATATGTAAGTGACCCTTGCATATATCCAATATAAGGTTCTCTAATTGGTCCATCACATGAAAGTTCAATTGAAGATCCTTGTGTAAATGAACCACTTGCCATAATTATCTTATCTCCATAACCCGGCATATCACTAGCTTCAACTAATGCTGAAGAATCAATTGCTGATCCTTGTTGAATACCTCTAGTAAATTCAATTAATTTATGTGGATCTCTAAATATAATATTTTGTACAATATCAGCACGAACATCATTATATTTAGGTTCAACATCAAAACCTAATCTTTCCATAACTCTACTAGTTAAAACTGCTGTTTTTAAAGAAGCATTAACTACACTTGGAGCCATGTAAAGTCCTTGTAGAATTTGTTTATTAATACCAAGTGTCGGACCAACCCCTCTACCTTCACCAGGTAAAGTAAGTCTTTCCCCACACAATTCAACTAAATCATGTCTTCCTGCAATATAAGCACCATTAGGAGCAATTCCTCCACCTAAGTTCTTAATTAATGAGCCAACCATAATATCAGCTCCAACAGAAACAGGTTCTAAATTACCAACAAATTCACAATAACAGTTATCAACCATAATAATAACATTACTATCTATTTCTTTAATAAGCTTAATTACTTTCTCACATTTTTCAAGACTCAAACTCTTACGAGTTGAATAACCCTTACTTCTTTGAATCTCTACTACTTTTACTTTATGTGTAGAAATATAATTAGCAATACTTTCATAATCAAAATCATCATTAACAAGTTCAATTTGATCATACTTAACACCAAAACTCATTAATGAACTAGCATTTTCTTTAATACCAATTACCTCATCTAAAGTATCATATGGTTTACCACAAATACTTAAAAGTAAATCTCCAGGTCTAAGAAGTGCAAAGAAACAAACATTCAAAGCATGACTTCCAGAAACAAATTGATTTCTAACTAAAGCATCTTCTGCTCCAAGTACATCTTTAAAAACTTCTTCAATAGCATCTCTACCTAAATCATTATATCCATAACCAGTAGTTGAATTAAAATGTGACTCATTAATTCTATTTTTATGAAAACTACTTAAAACCTTAATACTATTTTTCATACAAATATCATCTAATTTTTTAAATTCTTCTAAACAATCATTTTCACATGAATTAACTAATTCTACTACTTCACTACTAATTTCTAAATCACTATACATTCTATCTCTCCGTTCCTACCCGTTGTATTTTCCACCATCAACCCTAATTATAGAATCATTAATATAGCTAGCATCATCACTACATAAAAACTTAATTACTTTCGCAATCTCTTCACTTTCAGCAAATCTACCAACTAAAATATTCTTTCTTTCTTCATTTATCTGTTCAATAGATAAATCTTTATTCATATCTGTTTTAACCCATCCAGGGCAAACACAATTTACTCTAATATTTGGAGCAAACTCTCTTGCTAAATTATGAGTAAGAGAAATAACACCTGCTTTAGAAGCATCATAATCACAACTTTCAGGATAATAAGTATCTATTGCATTAGTAGAAGAAACATTAACAATCATACCACTTTTCTTCTCTAACATAATCTTTCCTACATATTTACTACATAAATAAGTTCCAATTAAATTAACATCTAAAATTCTTCTAAAGTTCTTAACTGTTTTATCAAGAAGTAAACTATCACGACAAACACTTGCATTATTAACTAATACATCAATAGTTCCAAAATGGTCAACTATAGAATTAACCATCTTCTCAACTTCTTCTTCATCACTTATATCACATTTTACAGCCATACAATCAACACTATAAGTATTTCCAATGTATTCCATAAACTCTAATGCTTCTTCTTCATGATGACAATAGTTTATAACAACATTGCATCCAACTTTCGCAAATTCCTCAATTGTTGCTTTACCTATACCACGATTACTTCCAGTTACCAATACTACAAGGTTTTCCATAATCTCAAACTCCTTATACTACTAAAATTATATCTTAAATAATTTTAAAATACAATTACTAACGAGAATTATTTAAACCATGAAATTCTATAAAATCCTCTACTTTTTCTTTAGTATCTATAGAGAATAAATTAGCTTGCATTTCCCCATCTTTAACATAAATTAAAATAGGATATTCTTCTCTTTTATTTTCTAACTTAAACTTCTTCATAATCTCTTCATAATTCTTATTAGTAGAACTATTAAGTTTAACAAACTTAACATTATTATCTTTTAAAATATCTTTTACTAAATTACAATTATCACAACTCTTTGCAGTAACTAAAATAGTAAAAGTCTCATCATCATTTATCTTATTTAATACACTAGATGTACCATAAGTCTTAACTAAAAATATCATTATAGGAATTGCAAATAAAATAACAATACCTACTCCAAATAAAAATCTATTTTTTAATTCAATAAACTCTGGATCTCTCATTTACTTACAACTCCTCTTAATTCTATTTCTTTTTTCTTTTCTTCATATTTTTTTCTACTTAAACCATATATTGGATTAAATCTTCCTTTAACAATATCACTTTCTCCACAACTAGCAATTAACTTTTCTCTTTCAAGTATTTCTTCAAACTTTAACCCAAGTATTGCCGGAGAAGTAACTACCGCTGGTAAAGTACCTCTACTATCTAAATAAGGAAATACTTTTTTTAAATGATTAGAATCAGTAACAACAATTAACGGAGTTAAATAACTTCTACCATAGTTTTCTGATAAATAACTCATACTTTTATCTAAACTACCAGCACTCTTCTTAAATAATGTTGCTGTAACATCCAATCCATATTTTTCACATACTTTAGCAATATCTTCTATTTCATCAGCACTTTTCTTAAATACATTAGCACTTATTTCAATTCCATATTTTTGACATACTGTATGAATTCTTCTTATCTCTTCTGCATCTCTTAAGAAAACTGTTCCACTAACTGCAATTCCAAGTTCTAAACAAACATCAACTATCTCATCAATTTCTTCAGCGTCTCTTCTAAATACACTTCCTGTAATTGGAATATTATGTTTTCTACATGTATCAATTATTTTAGAAACCTCTTCACTACCCTTTAAAAATACACTTCCTGTAATAGGTACACCTTTTTCATTACAAATATTAATAGTCTTTCTAATTTCAATAGAGCTTTTTCTAAACATACTACCAGATATTTCTAAATTATTATCTTTACAAATTCTAACTATCTCGGTAATCTCAGAAACACCTTTTTGGAAGAAACTACTACTTACTTCGACACCATATTCTTCACATATACTTAAAATAGTTCCAACTTCTCCAGCTCTTAAAGTCGTAATAGCAGCACTTAGTATAGAACTTTTACTCATCTTCCCCTTAAATCTTTCCATCTCTTTAATTCTAGAAACAGAAACACCTAGTATAGAAACATTCTTATTAAAAGTTTCAACTCCATAGTTATTAGAAACATAATCATATGTTTCTCTAATAACGCCTGGTTCACTACTTAAAATATGTAAACAACCAATAATCTTTTCTTTATTAATTCCTCTATTAATTAATTCTTCATAATTACTTTTGACGCAATTAGGATTTAAATATAAAACACTAGGACATTTCTCAATTCTTTTAGGAGATACACCAACTACATTAACTAAAAACTCTAAAGTCTTAGTCATTACTTTTATATCTCCTTGTTGGCTAATAGAATCTTTAGAATCATTATCTAAAGAAGAATAATTAATACCATAATTAGTTAGAAGTTTAGATACAGAAATTTCTTCTGTAATCATAATAACTCCTCCCAAAGTCCCATATCTTCACCTAAAATATTAATATAATCATCTCCAAGTCTTTCAACTAACTTATCAATTCTTTCTTTAACCACTTCATGATCATCGACAAAAGCAAGTGGAAATCTTTCAATGATATCTTCATAATCATCAAATCCAAGTTTTATTAAATAATTAATATTCTTAACTAAATCATCTAAATTTTCATTACATGCAACAAGTGCATCTTCACCATAAATTTCTCTTATTTTACCAAAATCTATATTCATAATTTTCTCCTATCTAGTGATTCTACCACTACTTTGATAATTTTTTACTTTTTCTAAATAATTTTTTCTACTTAAACCATAAATAGAATTAAATCTACCAGCAACAATATTATCTTCACCAATTTTACTAATAAAAGCTTCTCTTTCTTTTATCTCATCCATTTTTAAAGATAATATACTAGCACTTGTTTTTAAAACTTCAAGTTCTCCTCTAGCATCAATATATGGTAAAACAGTTTCCAAATAACTCCTACTTCTACTAACTACAAGTGGTAATAAGAAACCATTTCCATAAGTATCTTTAACATAATTAATACTATCTCTTAAAGACTTAGCATCTTTCTTTAAAATACTTGGAGAATACTCTATTCCAAATTCCCTACATATATCAAGAATTTCCTTAAACTCTTCAGGACTTCTTTTAAAGACACTTCCTGTAATTTCAATTCCTCTTTCAACACAAATGTCTGTAATACTTCTAATTTCTTCTGGACGTCTACCAAAAACACATCCATTTGTTTTAATACCATATTTCTTACAAATGTTATTAATCTCTTCAATCTCAGATGCAGTACGTAAGAATACTGTTCCACTAGCTTCAATTCCAAGTTCACTACATTTATTAATAATATCTTCTATTTCAGAAGCACTCTTCGTAAACATTGTACCTGTTGGAGTAACCCCATTAGAAACACAATACTCAATTATTCTTTTTCCCTCATCATAAGACTTCATAAAAAATCCACTTGTAACAGGTATATTATGACTATTACATAAATCAATCATTGCTTGTACTTCAGAGGGATGTCTATAAAATACACAAGCTTGTACTTCTAAATTATTTTCTAAACAAATATTAATTAACTTTTCAACTTCATCTTTCTTTCTAGCAAACATTGATGGAAGTATCTTAATACGTTTTTGTTTACAAAAATCAATAATATCTTTAAAATCTTTTGGTGTTCTTTGAAACATAGAAGGTTTTAATTCAATACCATTACTTTTAGCATATTCAGCCATATCAATAATTTCTCTAGAACGTCTTTTAAAAATCATTCCTTCGGCCTTTAGTCCGTACTGATAACATACTTTTAATACATCTTCAAAGTCATCTGCATCAACATAAAATGTACTAGGAGTAATAGAAACTCCATATTCTTTTGCTTTATTATAAATAATTCTAATATCACTAGCAGACTTAGAAAATAAAGAACTACTTACAGGTATTCCAATCTCATATGCAGTTTTAATAATATCATGAAACTCTTCACTAGTTTTTTGAAACATTGTGTTACTAACTTCAATACCTAACTTTTGACAAGTAGTAACAACTTCTTCAATTTCCATAGCTGTTCTATGAAAAATAGTTCCAGAAACTTTAAGTCCATACTTATCACAAACTTTTTTTAATTCGCGTAATTCAAGTGCATTTCTATGAAATGTACTTCCAGTAACTTCAATTCCCAATTCACGACAAACATTTACTACAGCATCAATCTCATCAGGCGTTCTAATAAACATACTACCAGTAACTTCAATTCCTAATTCATGACACTTTAAAATAATCCCTTCAACGTCATAAAATTTTCTTTGAAACATACTATTACATATTGAAACATTATATCTTTGACAAATTTTCGCAATTTGATCAATTTCATAACCACTACATAATAAAGCATTACTATCAAGTTCAATATTATACTTTTCACAAACCCTAACAATATCAACTAACTCTTCAGGATCACTTTTAAAAACAATAGTTGAAATATCAATATTATTAGTACTACAAACCTCAATTATTTTTTCTAAAGTATCAAGACCTACTGAAGTAGTCGCAACATTTAAAATATCTCTTTTAGAAAATTTACCATTCATTAATCTTTCAACATCATTAATTCTAGAAATAGAACATCTTAAAATAGATGTATTAATATTAATATAATCAAGACCATAATTATCTAAAACATAATTATAAGTGGCTTTTAAATTTTCAGGTTTACAACTTAATACATGTAAACAACTATCAATATTAGTTTGATATAAAGGAGTACTACTTAAAAAATCATAGTTTTCTCTAACATCTCTAGGATTTAAATATAAAACACTAGGACATTTTTCAATATTTTTAGGTAATATTTTCTTCTCATTAATTAAGAAGTCAAGTACTCCAGCCATATCACTAGCTTCAGCATAATTAAGTACTCTATCTTGTTTAATACTAGGAATATTATCCATCTTTATACCATAATAATCCAAAATAGCAAGTAATGAATATTTCTCTTCACTCATCATGATCACCTACTTATTTACTCTATTATTATTCTACTATAAATAACATAATATCTCAAACAAAAAAGCAGAATAAACATTCTGCTTTACTATTATTCAATAACTAAATACGGCATTGTTGCACTTCCATCTCCACCAAATACTTGTATCCCTGGTTTTAATGAAACAACAGGTCTAATTCCCTTTGGTTCTTCAACTCTTTCATTATCAAAAGTCATAGATGTTGTAATTGAAGCCATATCTGCATTAATATCATTAAAATAATATGGAGACATTGTCCATTGAGTTTGATCATTATCTAAATAAGTTCCATCTGCAACCCCAGCCAATTTATACTCACTAGAAGTAAGTAAACCAACAGGATATGTAAGCATCCCATTACCATTAGTACTATTAACCGTAAAACTATCACGAGTATTTGAACAAGTTAAAACCGGAGTTGAAATATTATATGCTTTAAAATAACTACGTGAAGAACTATTATCTTTACTATATAAAGGACCACTAACAAGTGTTCTATCATTACAAAATACAGTATCTTCTAATGAATCAACATGTGCTATCATAAAATTTGCAAACCAACCATCTATTACAGATTTTGCTGTTGAATTATTTTTATTAGCAAACATTGCTATCTTCGCATCATCAATATTTCTACCATTTTCTAAAGTTAAATAATAAACATATGTTGAACTCTCATAACTATTAATATAATAAACTTTTGTACATGTACCACTACTATTAAAGCATGTATAATGATATGTTGACAAACTAGAATAATCAGTACTCCAACTAGAACTACTTTTAGTATCAACTAAAGTATAACTAGAACCATCCCAGTTAACATCATTACCATAAATATATGTAGCACTTTGACTACTCATATCTTTTTCTGTTGCCAAATAAACATCACCATACATATATCCTACATACGTTGGTGAAGTATTATCATTAAATGCACTTAAAGCAATATGTGTTGCTTCACCAGTGTTACTACAAGAACCATTTACAGGAAACCCATTATATATAATTTTAACTCCACCAGTATCAGTAGTTCTTACAATCTTCCAACAAAAACCCGCAAATCTAACATGATTATTAGTAACATTACCCCTGTAATAATAAATTGGAAATTCTTGACTTTCTGTACCACTTCTAATATAAGGAATATTATTTAAAGTAGTATCAGGATTTGTTGACAAATCAAGTGAACTATCACTAGCAACATTTTGACTTATAACACTAAGTAAACTAGGTCCTGATATATCCAAACCCTCAGGTATAAAAGCAGAATCATTTATTGTTGAATAAACCATTACAACATTTGGAAATGTAACATTAAATTGAGCATCAGACCATCCACCGTCAGAAGCATATTCAATCCTTACAATTACCTCTTCTCCTGTATTTTTATCTAAATAATGGCTATCTATTCTAGTTGATTCAGAATATTCTTCACTGTTTACAAATACCTTTAAATCAATTGAATCGCAAGCACTTTGCACATTACTGGTCATTTCATCAGATTGACAAACTTTTTCACCTATAAAATTAACATTATTTAAATAAGCAATATATACCCCTTCATTTCTCGCATAAAATGTATATTCAACATATTGTCCTGGTTTCGTAAAACTTGCAGATAAATTAGTTATCATAGGATTAGTTGAGTTATCAATAATCCCATCACTTGCAGTAATGCCAGATGTAATACTTGATGGTTTTACATCACTTACCACTAAACTTTCTTTTTCAGTAGAAAATTTAACACTAAATAAATCTCCATTCACAGAAACAGTAGCAGAAGAAGAAATATTTAAAACACCAGAAAAAGCTGCAAACCCTATTGATAGACTTGCAATTGTAAACATTAAAATTAATATTACATAAATTTTTCTTTTTCTGCTTCTTTCCACAACTAACTCCTACTTATGACTTCCATAACCACTTTCATCACTATTTACTCGTTTTATTACTTCACCATATTTTTCTTTATATAATTTTCTAGTTTGACCGAATACTGGATTAAAGTTACCATTAACAATAACACTTTCACCAGTTAATTCAATTACTCTTTCTCTTTCTTTAATCTCCTCAAGAGTTAAAGATAAAATTCCAGCACTCTTTCCTAGTAACCCTTCTAAATATCCTTGTTTTTCTAAATAAGGCATTACTTCCATTAATCTTTCTGGATTTTGGAAAACGATCATTCTATTAACAAACATATCTCCATAATTATGTCTTACATAATCAATACTTTGTTGCAGTTTATCAGGATTAGCAAAGAATATTCCACCCTTTACTTCAACACCCTCATTTTTACAAATTTCAGCAATTCTTCTTAAAGTCTCCGGCTTACTTTTAAATACTCCACCACCTTGTTCATAAGAAATACCATATTCTTTACAAAGATTAACTATTTCTTCTATTTCTGAAGCAGTCTTTGTAAATATTAATCCACCTTTAGAATAATCTATTCCATATTTTTTACAAACCTCACATACACTTCTTATATCTTTTGCATTTCCTTCAAAGACAGTTCCACCATCTTTAAAATTAACTCCAAACTCAAGACATACATTAGCAATCTCGTCTATTTCAGAAGCTTTATTTGTATAAAGCACTCCACCTTTTTTATAACTAATTCCATACTTTTCACAAATACTTACTATATCACGAATTTCATTAGCAAATCTTTGGAATACTACTCCACCATCTTTATAAGATATTCCATGTTCCTTACATACAGAAACTATATCTTTAACATCATTAGCTCTTCTTCTAAATAAAGTTCCACCTTTTTTATAATTAATTCCTTCACTAATACAAAATTCAGCAATTTCTTTAATCTCATCAGCACTATTACAAAATACAGTTGTACTCTTTTTATAATCAATACCATATTCCTTACAAACCCTAACAATATCTTCAATATCATTACTAGTTCCATGGAATACATTACCACCATCTTTAAATGGTATTCCATATTCTATACAAGCAAGTACAATTTTTCTTACTTCATCAGGACTTTTAACAAATACAGTACTACCATCTTTATATTTAATTCCATGAGTTTCACATATAGCAGCAATATCTTCAATCTCACTTGCTTTTCTATAATAAACAGATCTTCCATTTATATAATCTATTCCTAATTTTTCACAAGCACTAACTAAATCTTCTAACTCTTTACTAGACTTATTAAACATAGTTCCACCATCTTGATAAGGTATACCTTTACTCTCACAAAATAATGCAATACGCTCAATTTCACTAGCTTTTTGTCTAAATAAAGAACCAGCATTTTGATAATTAATTCCATATTTAATACAAACATTAATAATATCTTCTAATTCATTTGGAGTATGTAAATAAACTAAATTAGCTTTATCATGTTTAATTCCATATTTCTTACAAATATCAATAACATCCTGTAAATTATCAGAACTATTTTGAAATATAGATGCTCCATCATAATCAACATTATTATCTATACAAATCTTAATAATCTCTTCTATTTCAGAAACATCTCTCATAAATATTGTTTTATTTTTTCCATAATCAATATTATATTTATCACATAATTCAAGAACTTGTTCTAATTCAAAAGCACTTCTTCTAAATACCATTCCACCATCTTGATAATCAAGACCATATTTCTTACAAATTAGAACTATTTCCTTAACTTCAAATGGACTTCTTTTAAATATCAATCCACCATCTTGATAATTAATTCCATATTCTTCACAAATTAAAATTAAAGCTTTAATTTCATTTGAAGTTCTTTCAAATACACAACCACCATCATAATAATTTATTCCATGTTCTTCACAAACATCAATTACTCTACCAATATCAGTAACATCTCCAACAAATTCTCTTTTTAAATTTTCTGCTGAAGCAGTCTTCTTAGATGCTATTGATAAAATTCCTCTTTTACTTAGTCTTCCATCACAAACTTCTTCAATTTTCTTAATAACTGAAACAGGTACACTTAAAACACTAGATACTTCAAGTAAAGTATCCATTCCATAATTTTCTAAAACATAATCATAAGTTTCTTGTAAAACCTCAGGTTCACAACTTAATATATGTAAACAATCATTTAACTTTAATACATCAAAATTTTTTTCTTTTAAGAAGTTATAATTATCTCTTAAATTATTAACTCCAAAATAAAGTACACTAGGACACTTTTCTATTCTTCTAGGTTTAATAGATAAATCAATGATCAAGTAATTTAAAGCATAATCAATTTGTTCATAATCGCCAAACGCTAAAATACGTCCACGCTTAAAATCAAGTATACTTTTAGAACTAATACCATATTTATCTAGTAAATCTTCTAAACCATGTTTACTGATCATTGCATATCCCTCCTATTATCATTTTACTACAATAAATAATTTACTACAAATAAAAACTAGCTTATTTTACAAACTAGTTTTATTCAACTATGTACGGAGTCGAAACACTACCATCTCCCCCAGATATAAGTGTTCCAAGTTTAAGTGAAACTGACGGACGAACGCCGCGCGTACCATTGACGTAGTCGAAGTTCAGAGCGCCAGAGGAATACAGAGAGAACCCGAGAGCAACGTTGCTGCTGAAGTTATACGGCGACAAAGACCACTGATATTGACCCGTATGTAAGTAAGATGTCGTACTATAGCCTTTATTCCCGCTTCCAGCTAAAGTATATTCATCTGCTGTAAGTAACCCTACTGGATAAATAAGACTTCCATTTCCTTTTGA